>JABUTT010000126.1 GCA_021443515.1 Bacteroidales bacterium | reverse complement strand
TTAATCCCAGTAATTTATAGGCCATGAAAAGAGTAGTTATTTTCCTTATACTTTTTTTGTTGACGATAGCAGGGGTATCCTCATGCTCAAGGACTGCTATTGATCCATGGTTTTATAAAATGGTCGCTCTCAAAAAGGATAAATATGTATTTGAAATTAACAACAAAGATGAAAATACTCCTTTTGCTCTTGTTTTTAATAATTGTTGCACAAGAAAACAAATTATATTTAAGAGAGGGTATAGAGTTGCCTATACTTTTTATAATGAATTTCATGAGCTTACATTAGATAAAATTTATAGAGATAATTTCATTCTTGCTCTGGATTGTGATGAAGATGAAAATACAGTATCAGTAGAATTGTATAAGTACGATGTTGAAAAAGAAGAGCTTGCAGAGGATCCTCTTTATGTGTGGAAACTTGTAGATAAGGATCAGAAGGGAAATTTTTTTAATATAGAGAGTTGGTCATTTAGAGAAAGCAAAGAAAACTTATTTCATGATTCTTTTGATATGAAAATGCGTCAAGTATGGCATTTTTCGAAGAATCTAAGTGCTAACTAAGTACGAAAATGAAGAAAATAATACAATATATTGCGATTTTACTGGTTATGCTTGTAAATACCTCTTGTGTGACAAGTTTATATGAAAGACTTGGTACAAATGTTAATAGGCATTATGTCTTTAATATAACATCATCTTCAGAATCCCTTGAGATAGCTCTTGTTTTTAAGAACTGTTTTACTCAGGATACAGTCATTATTTCAAAGGAGAACCCGTATAAATTTGAAAACTGGTTGAATGAGCGTGTTGAAGAAGGAATATGGAGAGAGAATTTCTTAAAAGCTATGTGTTTGGAGGGAACCAATCCAGAAATGGCACAAATTGCCTGGTATGATTATTCTCCAGAATCGGGCATAGCTGCGAATCCTCGAAAAGTGTGGTATGCGTCAGATCGAAAAGAGAAAGGAAATCTTTTCAATTGTAATGATCCTTGGCTTTTTTCTGCTCCACACGAGATGGTCGATATATCCGTTGGAGGGTTAGAATTCTATCAATACGCATGGATTTCCACCCTTGACGTAACTACAATTGAGTGGTAGTGTAACCTTTTTTTGGAAGAATAAGATCTGTTAAAGATTGGCTTCGAATTCTTTGAGGAAGCGGAGGTCGTTTTCAAAGTAATTGCGGAGGTCTTTTACCTGCCATTTGAGCATTGCGATACGCTCCACACCCATACCGAAGGCAAAACCGCTGTATTTCTTGGAGTCTATGCCGCTGGCTTCGAGAACGTTAGGGTCAACCATACCGCAGCCGAGAATTTCAAGCCAGCCGGTGCCCTTGCAGATGTTGCAGCCTTTGCCCTTGCATATATTGCAACTTACATCGACCTCTGCACTTGGCTCGGTGAATGGGAAGTATGACGGACGCATACGAATCTGGGTTTCAGGACCAAACATTTCTTTGGCGAACATAAGGATAGCCTGCTTCATATCGGCAAAAGTGACATTCTGGTCGATGTAGAGGCCTTCTACCTGATGGAATATGCAGTGGGCTCTTGCGGATATAGCCTCATTGCGGAACACTCTTCCCGGACAAACCACCCTGATAGGCAGTTCCATTTTTTCCATAGAACGAACCTGCACGCTAGATGTGTGGGTGCGGAGAAGGATAGGGTTGATACCGGAAGATATGAAGAATGTGTCCTGCATTTCACGGGCAGGATGGTCAACAGGGAAGTTGAGAGCCTCAAAAACGTGATAATCGTCTTCAATTTCAGGACCTTCGGCAACAGTGTATCCAAGACGATTGAAGATATCGAGAATGTCCTTGCGTGCTATTGACACAGGGTGGCGTGAACCGAGATTCATCGGGTCGCCGGGCACTGTGAGGTCTGTTTTTGATGCCGATGCAGAATTGTTTGCCTCTTCTGCGGCAGCCTTGATTTCCTCAATTCTTGCGGTTGCGAGATTTTTGAGTTCGTTGAGGCGGCGTCCGAATTCCTTTTTGTATTCAGGGGCAATGGTTCTGAATTCTTCAAAAAGTTGGGTTACTTCACCTTTCTTTCCCAAAAAGCGAATTCTGAGTTCTTCGGCAGCGGCCACACTGTCGGCCTTCAACTGTTCAAGTTCCTTGGAGATGGCTTCAATTCTTTCTTTCATATCTTTTTATTTCTTTTCTGCTCTTCGTTTGTCCCTCTGTCTGCGAGCCTTTTCGGCACCTGTCTTGAGGTATTTATTCCACTGCTCGTCAGTGAAAAACTTCTGATAACTTTCTTCGATTTTATCTACCCACTTGTCCTGCACATCAAGATAGGCTTCGTAAGAAGTCACATTTTCTTTCTGGAGTTTCTTGGTCTCCTCGTACATAGCCGTTAGGTCGTGCTGAAGAGTAGAATCCACATAAAAGGTCTGCCAATACTCCAGTTTGAGGAGTTCGGTCAGTCTCTTGGCCTCGGTATCGGCAGCCGCAACAGGGTCATACTCATTCTGTACCTGGGCATAAATCCCAAGAGAAATCATACAAGCTATCAGGCTTATGGCTAATCTTTTCATAAAAAATGTTAATTTTGCCTTTGCGAAATGCAAAGTTAACAAATAGAATGAAAAAAGTAGTTTCTCTTGCAGTATTATTTATTCTGCTTTCAGTTCAAAACGTTTTCTGCTGCACCAATTTCCTGATTACAAAGGGTGCAAGCGCAGACGGCAGTACAATGATTTCATATTCTGCGGATTCTCACGGAATGTATGGCAGCCTGTATTTCCGCAAGGCAGCTTCTCACGATAAGGGCGCAATGCGTCCCGTATATGAATGGGATAGTGGAAAATATCTCCGTGACATACCTGAGGCAAGCCACACCTACCAGAGAGTCGGCAATATAAATGAAATGGGCGTCATAATAGGCGAAACAACCTATGGCGGCCGTGAAGATCTTTGGGATTTTGAATGTGGCGGACTTGACTATGGTTCATTGATTTACATCGCTCTTGAGCGGTCTGCTTCCGCGCGAGAGGCGATAGAAGTGATAGTTTCTCTTGCCGATGAATACGGCTATGTGTCAGAAGGAGAAAGTTTCTCAATCGCCGACAAGAACGAGGTCTGGGTTATGGACCTTATAGGCCGTGGAAAAGGCAAGAAAGGTATCGTATGGGTAGCAAGAAGGGTCCCAGATGGCTACATCTGCGGTCACGCAAACCAGGCAAGAATCACCACCTTCCCTCTCAACGACAAGGAGAACTGCCTCTATGCCGAGGATGTGATTTCATTGGCAAGAGGGAAGGGCTACTTCTCCGGCAAGGACAAAGATTTCAGTTTTGCAGATGCCTATAATCCGCTCGACTTCAGCGGAATGAGGGCATGCGAGGCTCGTGTATGGTCAGGCTTCAACATTCTTGGCGAGGGCAAGTTCACCTATCTCAACGAGAAAGGCAAAGAAGTCACCGACAGCGCTTCAAAATATCTGGACTATGCGATGGGCTACAATGCCGCAAATCGTTTTCCTCTTTTCATCAAGCCTGCAAAGCCTGTGAGCGTGAAGATGCTTGCAGACGTCATGAGAGACCATTTCGAAGGAACTCCTATGGATATGACAAAGGATATAGGCGCGGGCGGAAACGCTCTTCCATATCGTTGGAGACCTATGTCTTGGGAATATAACGGCAAGACTTATATCAACGAAAGGGCTATTGCCACCCAGCAGACTGCTTTCTGGTTCGTAGCGCAGGTCCGCAACAATGTTCCTGATGTCATAGCTCCTGTAACCTGGTTCGGAACAGACGATGCCGCAACTTCATACCTTACTCCAATCTATGCCTGTGTAAGTGACATACCTGAATGTTATCGCGAAGGCAACGGAGACATAAGCCACTATGCAAAGAGTTCATTCTGGATTAACAACCGCGTGGCAAACGACTGCTACAAAATGTATAATCAAATGGCTCCGGAGGTAAGAAAAGAAATAGACACCTGGGAGAATAAGATGGCAGAGGAAATCGTGAGAATCGATGCCGAAGCAACCGAACTTTACAACGCCGCCTTGGCAAAACAAAATAAGTTCATAAGGCGTGTTTTCGGCAAGAAGAACCCAACAGAAGACCCTCTAGCAGCTGTTAAGGAATATGTTACAAGCGAGTGTGTGGGTGCCGCCAACACTATGTTTGAATACTGGTGCAACCTTGAAGAGAGGATTACCGTCAAGTTCATAGATGGCAATGTCCTGACTGAAGAGGGCAAGATTCTGCATCCCGAATATACTGAGTACTGGAAGAAGGCTACTGCTCTCGACCACGGTAAAGTTCTTGAAGCAAAATAGATTATGAAAAAGGCAATAATTATAGCATTATTTACCCTTTTGTCAGTTGCGACTATGCGTGCTGACGAGGGAATGTGGCTCGTTCAGAGCATCGACAAGGCTCTCGAAAAGAATATGAGGGCTCGTGGATTAAAACTCTCCGCAAATGAGATATATAACGCAGATGCCGAGGGTGCCTCGCTGACAGATGCCGTGGTGTCTCTCGAGTTCGGCTGCTCGGGCAGTATGATTTCAAAGGAAGGCTTGATGATAACCAACCACCACTGCGCCTATTCCGATGTTTTCAATCTCAGCACAGAGGAGCACAATTATCTCAAGGATGGCTTCTGGGCGATGAACAGGGCTCAGGAAATCAGCATTCCGGGCAAGCAGATATTCTTTCTTAAAAGCGTCGAGGACATCACCGACTATGTGAAAGATTATCTCAAGGACCAGGGAGAAGTTACAGGAATGAGGATGCGCCGTGTTGTAGGCGACATTGAAGAACATTTAAAAAAACCGGGCCTTGAGAATATGTTCTACTCGATGTGGAGCGGCGAGAAATACTATATGGCATATTATGTGGTGTATAGCGACGTCAGACTCGTGGCTGCTCCTCCAACTTCTCTTTCTGCCTTCGGTGGCGACATCGACAACTGGGACTGGCCTCAACACAAGGGAGATTTTGCTCTTTACAGAATATATACCGCCCCTGACGGAAAACCTGCAAAATACAGCGAGGACAACATTCCTCTCCAGCCTACAAGGACTCTCACGATTTCTTCAAAGGGTTACAAGCCGGGCTCATTTTCGATGGTCATAGGTTATCCGGGCACAACCGAGAGATATTCTTCAAGTGCGAAAATCGACTATCTTGCGAACACCAAACTCCACACTGAGAATCAGATTCGCAAGACCACGATGAATATCATAAAGAGCGCGATGGAAAGCAATCCTGCAATCGCTCTCAAATATGCGCAGAGATTCTTCTCTCTCAGCAATATGCAGGAATGTTTCGAGGGTGAGGAGAAATGTATCCGTCGTTTCGGAGTGGTTGATCAGAGAAAAGAAGAGGAAAAGGAGCTCCAGAAATGGATTGACTCCGACCCTGAGAGAAAGGAAAAATGGGGGACTCTGATTAACGATCTCTGGGAGACTTACGCCAAGGTTGCAAAGATAGACCAGCAACTCAGTTACTATAGGGAAACACTTCTCAGAGGCTCTCAGGCTACATATTTTGTCTATCGCATAAACAACATAGTAACAGATTTCCGCCCAAGGGGACGCAATGCGGCAAAGGCTGTACCTTTCGACCAGAAGATTGATTTGAAAGGCAACAAGAGTTTGGCAAATCTCCAGAGGATATATGAAAACTGCGACATGAGGCTCGAGAAAGAATTGTTCACCAACTCGATAAGGACATATTTTTCTTTGATTGACCCCGTTTGGGTGGGCCACGCGCAGGATTCTCTCTACAATCTATGTGGAAGGAATGCGGACGATCTCGCCGAATATCTATGGAAGGAAAGTTTCCTCACAGGCAGAGACGCCATCGAATTCCTCACCGCCGACACCCTTCATACTCTCGGAGAACTCGTCTCAGATCCTATGGTTGTGTTCTTCAACGATATTGGAGCGGTGAACTTCAACCAGAAAATTTCCCAGGTTCAGGGCAAGAATACCGTTTCGGCTCTCGGCAAACAATACACCCACGCTGTGTATGAATGGCGTCGCGACAAGGGTGTTCCGCAATATCCTGATGCAAACTCATCTATGCGTATAACTTATGGTAGAGTGAGCAGTCTCAATCCTGCGGATGGCGTTTCAAAGAGTTACTTCTCAACCGTGGCGGGTATTCTCGAGAAATATGACCCATATTCATTCGACTTCACTTTGACCGATGAACAGAAGGCCAAACTTGAGAAGATTAAGGATATGAAAGTGAACTTTCTTACCGACAACGACATCACCGGTGGCAATTCGGGTTCTCCGGTTATGAACGCAAAAGGCGAACTCATAGGTCTTGCCTTTGATGGAAACACTGAAGGACTGGCTTCAGATGTGGATTTCACAGAAGGTTACAACAAGTGCGTCTGCGTGGATATTCGCTACGTGCTTTGGATAATTGACAACTACATTCCATACATTCGTTCAGAACTCACAATAAAATAACATGAAAAAAACTGCTCTTCTACTCTCTTTTTTAGGATCTCTTCTTGGCTTCAGGGCTTCTGCCCAGATGGTAATGAGTTGGGATGAGGCATATTCCAAGGCTGATGAGATTATTGCAACCCTCACACTTGAGGAAAAAATCAAGATGACAAGAGGTTATTCGAGTTTTTACTTTCCGGGAATTCCCGAGAAGGGCATAAACGCGATATACCTGAGTGACGCTACACAGGGAGTGCGTATCAACAATAAACTTGCAGACACCACAACTGTTCGCCAATTGCCTCGCACCACCGCCTTCCCTTGTCCCGTGATGCTTGCTGCGACATTCAATCCCATTCTTGCGTGGAACTATGGTAAAGATGTGGGAGAGGAATGTAATGCGGGAAATATCCGTGTGCTTCTCGGTCCGGGTGTGAACATCTATCGCGATTCACAGTGCGGCAGAAATTTCGAATATATGGGTGAGGACCCTTACCTTGCCGGTCAGATTGCCGCAAACTATGTCAAGGGTATGCAGACTACTGGTACGGCAGCCTGTATGAAACACTTTCTCTGCAACAATATCGAATATCAGCGCCGCAACTGCAATGTGATTGTTGACGAGCGTACGCTTCACGAGATATATCTTCCGGTTTTCAAGGCGGGAGTCGATGCGGGACTAGCCTTCGTTATGACTTCCTACAACCTTGTGAACGGCGAATGGTGCGGTCAGAGCGACTATGTGATTAACGGTCTTCTTCGTAAGGAACTCGGTTTCAGGGGAGGTGTCATGACTGACTGGCGTTCGGTTTACAACTATAAAAAAGTCATTCTCAGCGGTCAGAATATCGAGATGCCGGGAGGAGACGACACTATCACTCGCGGAACTCTTTCTCAATGGATGAAGCAGGGTGAAATCACCGAAAAGGACATCGAGAATATGATCCGTCCTTTGATTGCCACCTGTATTGCTTTCAATCTTTACGACCGTGATGCCTGGGACAAGAGCCTTCAGGCAAAGTTCCCAGAGCATGCCGCAAGGTCATATTCCGTGGCAGCCGAGGGCACTGTACTGCTTAAAAACAACGGCATACTTCCACTTAAACCCACATCAATTTCCTCGGGCAAACTTCTTGTGTGTGGAAGATTTATCGATGAACTTCCTCGAGGCAAGGGATCAGGAGACGTGAAGGGCTACAGCAATGTAAGTCTTCGCGAGGCCATTGAAAACGATTATGGCTACAAGGCTGTGTTTAAGGAAAATCCAACCATTGAAGAAATAAGGTCGGCTTCAGCTGTTCTTCTTTCAGTGGGAACTATGGACAGGGAGTCTATTGAGAGGCCTTTTGACCTTCCAAGCAAAGAAAATGAGTTTGCAAAAAAGGTGGTCGCAAACAATGCGAACACAATAGTTCTCGTGAACAGCGGCTCGGGTATAAATATGTCCGACTGGGTTTCCTCTGCCGCTGCCGTCATTTTCGGGTTCTATCCGGGACAGAGCGGTATGACAGCCATTGCCGACATTATACGCGGTAAGGTTTGTCCTTCGGGAAAACTGCCTTTCACCATCGAAAAATCATTCAGTGATTCTCCCGCTGCGTGCGACATTCCGTCTTGTGCAGTACTTGGAGAGCGCAATAAGGATGAACATACAGTTCCAATTTATGATGTGGAATATGATGAGGGAGTGCTTGTAGGTTATCGTTGGTATGAGGCTAAGGCAATAGAGCCTCTCTATGCTTTCGGTCACGGCCTTTCCTACACAAAGTTCTCTCTTGGCAAGCCTTCGCTTTCATCAAAGGAACTTACCGATGCGGACGAAATTGTGATAAAGCTTCAGGTTAAGAATATCGGCGCTTGTGACGGCAGGGAGGTTGTGCAACTTTATGTAGGCGAAGACAATCCTACTGTGGAACGCCCTGTAAAAGAACTCAAGGCTTTCTCAAAGGTTTTTATTCCTCAAGGTGGCAAGACTACCGTCGAACTCAAGGTTAAGGCTTCGGACCTTGCATTTTGGGATGTGGAATCTCACTCATGGAAGGCAAATCCGGGAACTTATACACTCTACATCGGCACCGCTTCGGACGCCATCGCCCACAAAGTAACCATCGAAAAGAAATAGGGTATAAAAAAAGTGCGGACATGACATCCGCACTTTTTGTGCCCGGAACCGGGATCGAACCGGTACATCTTTCAATACTGGTGTTTGAGACCAGCGCGTCTACCAATTCCGCCATCCGGGCTTGTGGCTGCAAAGGTCTGAGACTTTTGCGTGGGTGCAAAGGTACGAAAAATTTTGTATCTTTGCCTATTATACGCAGAAACTATGCAGTTGGACTCTTCATACCTTCATTTAGACGCTTCTTTTACGGGTTTGACCTCCTTTTTTGGGGGTTATTCCGGAGTGTTCAATGTGGTTGACTCCAAGGTTGCAGATTCAAATCCCATAATCGCAGCCTATGTGCAGGAGCATAAGGACACGACTTTCCTTCTTGAAGCGACTGAAAAGACCAAGACGATGACCACGGTTGAGGCTGTGTGTAATTTTCTCATTGCAAAGCATGCCGACAGAAAGGCTCTCGTAGTGGGAATAGGCGGAGGCATTACCACCGATATTGTAGGCTTTGCCGCTGCCATTTACAAGAGGGGAGTTGCCTGTGGTTATGTGCCGACGACGGTACTCGGGGCTGTGGATGCAGCTGTTGGAGGAAAGAGCGGAGTGAATGTGGGAGAATTGAAGAATATGCTTGGGGCAATTCGTCAGCCGAAGTTCGTGTTCTTCTGTCCTGCACTTTGGGAGTCGATTCCCGATGAAGTTGCCGCTGAGGGGTGGGCAGAACTTGTGAAAATGCAGATTATACGCAATCTCAACGTGCTTACCGCAAAATATGTGAACAGGGGAGCCTCGCCGTCGGAAGCCGCCATTTTTGCTGCTGCAAGGGCGAAACTCGACATAGTTGAGGCTGATGAGACAGAGCAAAACCTAAGACGTATTCTCAATCTCGGCCATACCTACGCCCACGCCATTGAGGCACTCTCAAGCGGGGCTGTTTCTCACGGAAATGCCGTTTCAATAGGTCTCGTGCTCTCTGCGGAGACTTCCGTAAGGCTTGGAATATGCAAAAGTCCGGGAATAGTCGAGGTAATAAAGAAGAAACTTCTTTCCTACGGCCTACCTGTGGATTGCCCATATTCAAAACCGGATATGCTCGCAGCCATCTGCAACGACAAGAAGATGGAAGGCGGCAAGATACATTTCATAGCCATACGCAACCTTTTCGATGTTGTTGATGTTCTCATAGAACCCGAACTCTTATGATTTGCACCACGATTCATAGAAAGAAAGACCTGAAAAGGCTTGCAGAACTCGAGATGGCCGAAATTCGTCTCGACCTGCTGAATCTCTCTCTTGATGAGATCGATGAGGTCTTTCTCTCGGACACTCCGCTGATTGCAACATGCAGGGCAGATGTGGATGACTATGAAAGCGCAAGGAGGAGTTTTACGCTTCTTGAAAGGGCAATACTTGCAGGAGCAAACTATGTGGATATTGAAATTGAGATGCCGAAGGCGGTGTCCAAGGACATTGAGCATATCGCCCATGAAAACGGCACGAGCGTTATCCGTTCTTATCACAACCTTGACTGCACACCATCTTTCGAGGAGTTGAAAGAGGTTGCCCAAAGGTGTCGCCGCCACGGAGGAGATATAGTGAAAATTGCGGTGCAGGGATATTCTCAAGAAGATTTTGACAAAGTTGCAAAGTTGTACGAGGTCTTTGACGAGGGGACATTGGTGGCCTTCTGCACGGGCGAGCAGGCTACTGCCACAAGGGTTGATGCCTTGAGGATGGGTGCGCCTTTCACGTATGCTGCCATCGACGAGGAAGCTGCAATTAGTGGACAACTCCCTCAGAACAGCCTTGCGGGGGACATATACACGACGTCATTCATATCCACTGACGAGCCGATTAGAATGCCGGCTTCAAAGTCTTTTGCCCAGAGGGCGATAGTCGTAGCCGCTCTTGCGGAAGGAACGAGCGTACTTAGCCACTACACCCCTTGTGAAGACTGTCAGGCGGCTCTCTCTGTTGCTCAGGCTCTCGGTGCGAGAGTTCAGAAGATTGGCGACGAACTCATAATCACAGGCATAGCCGCAGAGCCGGGGTGCCTTAACTTACAGAGTCTGAACGTGTCTGAAAGCGGGCTTCTCGCAAGACTTATGATGGGGCTTCTCCCAACGCTTTGCTCCGGAGAGGTTACAATTAACGGCTCCGGAACGCTCGAAGCGCGCCAACTCTTGGGCTCTAAGGAAATGCTCGGGTGCTTCGGTGTGAAAGCAAATTCGGAAACAGTTCCAATCACTCTTTCAGGCACTCCACAGACGGGACATAAGACTATTAGCGGCCGCCATTCATCCCAACTCATTTCGGGACTTCTGATGAGTCTGCCACTCCTTAAAGGCAATACGACCATGGTGGTGGAAGATCCAAAGAGCATACCCTATATGTTCATAACTCTCGATGTGATGAAGGCTTTCGGAGTCAGACTCAAGAATGAACTTTCCGGTGGTCAGGACTTCATCGACAGCGAAGGTAACTGGGATTTATGCACCGAAATAGAGTTCTCAATATATGGAGACAAACGCTATAAGTCAGCAAAAATCGACCTTGAGGGAGACTGGAGCGCCGCTGCCAACTTCCTCGTTGCAGGCGCAATTGCAGGCAAGGCCACGATAGAGGGGGTCGATACATCTTCGCTTCAGGCAGACCTCTCGATTATGGATATACTGATGGATGCTGGTGCGGCGATGAGCCAGACGGACGGTTCAAAAGGCACAATCACTGTTCAGAGGGCTCCGCTTACAGCATTCGATGTGGATGCCAACAACTGTCCCGACCTTTTCCTGATAATATCCGTTCTCGCGGCCTTCTGTGCGGGGAAGAGCCACCTTAAGGGTGTGAAAAGGCTTGAACACAAGGAGAGCGACAGGGCGGAGGCTATAGTCTCAATGCTTCGCAATTTCGGAGTGGAAGTCGAGGTTGAAGATGACGAAATGACCATTACGGGACATTCTCTTGCTTATCGCAGCCTCAACGGAATGATGCTTCACGGAGGCAGATTCTCGTCCCACAAGGATCATCGCATTGCAATGGCACTGAAAGTTGCGGGACTTTGCACAGACTCTCCCGTAGTGATTGACGACACGGAATGTACGAAAAAATCCTATCCCGGATTTATTGGGGATTTTAACAAGATAAGAAAATGAACACTTTCGGCAACAAATTCAGGGTAAGCGTCTTCGGCGAATCGCACGCAGATGTGGTTGGAGTACTTCTTGACGGAGTCCCTGCCGGACTGTCTCTTACGGTTGAAGATTTCAAATCTGACCTTGACCGTCGCAGGGCTGATGTGAAAGGGACTACTCCTCGCAGGGAGGAAGATGTCCCAACAATACTTTCAGGTGTGTTGGAAGGTTACACCACAGGCGCTCCAGTGGCAATTACTTTTGCAAACTTAGAGGCTCACAGTGAAGATTATGCTTCCTTCAGGGATTGCCCTCGCCCCGGTCACGCAGATTTTGCCGCTTCAAGGAAGTTCTGGGACTTCAATGACCTTCGTGGCGGAGGCCATTTTTCGGGAAGAATGACTCTTGCTCTTGTTGCAGCCGGAGTTGTGGCAAAGAAAATAGCAGACTTTTCATACGCTGCACGCCTTGTGGAAGTCGGTGGGCAGAGTGACAGCACTTCTTGGGACGCAGCAATTTCCGCAGCGCAAAAAGAGGGTGATAGCCTTGGCGGAGTAGTCGAATGTGTGGTCGGAGGCGTGCCTGTAGGTCTTGGAGAACCCTTCTTCGACAGCGTTGAGGCGGTAATCAGCCACCTTGTGTTCTCTATCCCCGGAGTGAGGGGAATCGAATTCGGAGATGGCTTCAAGGCCTCTTCAATGAAGGGCTCGCAACATAATGACCCGATAATGGATGCAGAGGGCCACACAGCGAAAAATGGGGCGGGCGGAGTGAACGGCGGACTGTCAAACGGCAACGATATTGTGTTCCGTGTTGCATTTAAGCCCACTTCATCCATTGCCAAAGCCCAAAATACTTATAACTTTGTATCCGGTAAAATCGAGACCCTTACTTGTAAGGGTCGCCACGATGCCTGCTTCGCCCTCCGTACTCCGGTGGTGGTTGAGGCGTGCGCCGCAATAGCTTTTGCAAATTTTATACTTTAACAAGATATGTACAGAACACATACTTGCGGACAACTCCGCATTGAAAATGTAGGTCAGAAGGTGACTCTTGCCGGTTGGGTACAGAGGTCCCGCAAACTTGGCGGTATGACATTTATCGATCTTCGTGACCGTTATGGCATAACCCAACTCGTAGTTGACGAGGGGAATACCGACCTTATGGCTACGGCTTCTTCTCTTGGTCGCGAATTCGTAATCCAGATTGTGGGAACAGTTGTGGAGCGCCAGAGCAAGAACTCGAAAATGCCTACAGGCGACATTGAGATAGCCCTTGAAACGATAAACATTCTCAACAAGGCTCAGACTCCTCCTTTCACAATCGAGGATGAGAGTGACGGAGGTGAGGATATTCGTGCAAAATACCGTTATCTCGACCTTCGCCGCAATCCTCTCAAGAATGCTCTCCAACTTCGCCATCGTTTGGCTCACGAGGTTCGCAACTTCCTCGATGGAGAAGGCTTCCTTGAGATTGAAACCCCTTATCTGATAAAATCGACTCCGGAGGGCGCTCGTGACTTTGTGGTACCAAGCCGTATGAATCCGGGCCAGTTCTATGCTCTTCCACAGAGCCCTCAGACCTTCAAGCAGCTTCTTATGGTTGCAGGCTATGACCGCTATTTCCAGATTGTACGCTGTTTCCGTGACGAAGACCTCCGTGCTGACCGTCAGCCTGAGTTCACCCAGATAGACTGTGAAATGTCATTCGTGGAAAGGGACGATGTTCTCGACGTATTCGAAAGAATGATGAGGACACTTTTCAAAAATGCCCTCGGCGTGGATATCCCGGCAAAACTCCAGAGAATGAGTTGGTATGACGCCATGGACTTCTATGGAAGCGACAAGCCAGACGTTCGTTTTGAGATGAAAATAGCCGACATCACCTCCCTTGCCCACGGCCACGAATTCAGTGTCTTCGATTCAGCAGAGTATATCGGTGCCATAGCAGCCAAAGGTTGTTCTGAATACACCCGCAAGCAAATAGACGAGCTCACCGAATGGGTTAAGCGTCCGCAGATTGGAGCCAAAGGTCTCGTTTATATCAAGTGCAACTCTGACGGCACATTCAAGAGCAGCATAGACAAGTTCTTCACTCCTGAAGACCTTGCAAAAATTGCAGAAAAGGTGGGCGCAGACAAAGGCGACCTCATCCTTGCCCTTTGTGGACCAAAGCGCAAAACTCAGGGCCAACTCGGCACTCTCCGTCTCGAAATGGGCAATCGCCTCGGCCTTCGCGACCCATTCAACTTCGCTCCTCTTTGGATTGTGGATTTTCCTCTCTTCGAATGGAGCGAGGAAGACAACCGCTTCTATGCTATGCACCATCCTTTCACCTCTCCAAAACCCGAGCATCTCGACTGGTACTACAGCAACAAGAAGGAAGACCTTGAGAGAGTTTGTGCAAATGCTTACGACTTTGTACTCAACGGCACTGAACTTGGCGGTGGCAGTATCCGTATCCACGATGCAGAGGTTCAGAAGAGGATGTTTGAAATCCTTGGTTTCTCAGCCGAAGATGCCGACTACAAGTTTGGTTTCATCATCAACGCCTTCAAGTTCGGAGCACCGCCTCACGGAGGACTCGCCTTCGGTTTTGACCGCGTATGCGCCCTCTTCGGCGGACAGGAGACTATCCGTGACTACATTGCCTTCCCTAAGAATAATCAGGGCCGTGATGTGATGATAGATTCCCCTTCTTATATCGACGATGTCCAGATGGACGAACTTGCACTAAAATCTACAGCACCGAGACAATAATGAAAATAGAGCGTCTTATAATCCTGCTTCTTGCTTCTTCGCTTCTGGTTTCCTGCAAATGTACTTCTGAGGAGGCCGAGAAGGAACCTGCATTCTATCCGCTTGGGTTCAATCCGGACACTCTTCGCCTCGAGAGTTTCACGGTGAAGAAGGATGAGTATTTCTCCACTCTTCTCCAACGCAGGGGACTCGCTGCTTCGGATGTTGCAAACTTTGTGAGCGCAAACCGTGAGAATTTTGACCCGCGTCGTCTCAGGGCGGGAGTGAACTATGACTGCTACTACAATCTCAAGGACTCAACCGAACTGGATTACATAGTCTATAAGGAGAGTAAAATCCGTCAGATTATTTTCTCTTGTCAGCAGCCGTTCACATCCTGGTTCTACGACAAGCCTGTAACAAGTGAGCGCAGAGTGGCGGATGTGACCATAGAAAATTCACTATGGCAGGATATGACTGACGCAGGCGTAAATCCTCAACTCATCCTCGACGTTTCGGACATCTATGCGTGGACAGTGGATTTCTTCGGACTTCGCAAGGGGGACCGCTTCCACGTGGTGTATGACGAACTTTTCGTAGAAGGGGAGAGTTATAAGATAGACACTGTGCGTGCCGTGGTATTTTCGAGTGCAGGCAAGGATTTCCCTTGTGTGATGTTCAATCAAAAGGATGGCGGAAACTGCTATTGGAACGAAAAGGGAGAAAGTATGCGTAAGGCATTTCTCAAGGCTCCTTTGAAGTTCTCGAGGGTTTCGTCCCAGTTCTCATACGCGAGAAAACATCCTATCACACGTCGCGTCCAGCCTCATACGGGAGTGGATTATGCTGCTCCAATGGGCACTCCGGTAATGTCGATCGGTGACGGTGTGGTTATAAGCGCCAAGAACGAGGGTGCTGGTGGAAACACAGTACGCATCAAGCATAATTCGGTATACAAGACGGCCTATCTCCACCTTAAATCATACGGAAAGGGTATAAAGGCAGGGGCTCGCGTGAGTCAGGGACAGGTCATAGGTTATGTCGGATCAACAGGCCGAAGCACAGGTCCTCACCTCGATTTTCGTGTTTGGAAGAACGGCTCTCCTATAAATCCTCTTACAATGCAGTCTCCTCCGGCAGTCCCTCTCAAAAAAGAGAATATGTCGGCTTTTGCGGATACTGCAGCCCTTTACGGCATAATAGTTAAATAACAGACCAATGATACTTACAGCCTCAGACTTTCTTCATTTTACAATAGTAGATGTTGTTGACGTTATTCTTGTCGCTCTGCTGATATTCTTCGTGTTCAGGGCAATGAGGGGTTCGAATGCCGTAAGTATCTTCGTGGCAATCGTTTCTCTCTATTTGCTTTGGATTGTGGTGGATGCCTTCAATTTGAAGATTACGAGCGCCATTATGGGAAGGGTGCTGGATGTCGGTGTGCTTGCCATAATAGTCATATTCCAACCGGAAATCAGGCGCTTCCTGATGAAGATGGGAGGCAATTCCAGAATAAAGTCTGCGAGAAATTTCTTTTCAAACATCTTTTCCCACCACGAGAACGCTGCATACGGTCCCGGCAAGATGACCACCGACTCAATCAACGAGTTGTGTAAGGCCGTTCAGGAAATGTCGGATGCCAAGACAGGCGCTCTCATAGTTCTTCAGCAGGATGACCCTCTTGATGACGTTATAGGCACAGGCGACCTTATCGATTCAAAGATAAGCAAGCGACTGATAATGAATATCTTCTTCAAGAATTCGCCTCTCCATGACGGAGCAATGATAATCAGCAACGACAAAATTGTCGCGGCTCGCTGCACCCTTCCGAACACTTCCCAGACTGATATTCCGGCTCACTATGGAATGCGTCACAGGGCTGCTCTCGGCATAGGCGAGGAAACGGATGTATATGTAATCCTGGTTTCGGAGGAGACAGGTCAAATCCGTCTTGCAAAGGGCAATGAGATAGTGGCCATAGACAATATCAACAATCTCAAACAACTCTTGATGAGTCATGACGAACAGCAGGATTGAGGAAAAACTCGGATTTGACAAGGTCAGGACTCTGATTTCCAATGCCTGTGGCAGTCATTATGCCGCAATGCGTTGTGAAGAGGAAAACTTTTCCACCTCAGCCGAAGATATTCGCCATCGTCTTGCCCTCACCGACGAAATGAGGCTCATCCTCATGTTTGAGGACAGTTTCCCGACAAGCGGTTATCTCGACACCCTAGATTTTCTCCGTCCTCTCGAGAGCGATAATTATTCTCTCGACCTTCAGAACCTTAGGAAGATGCGCACCTTTGTGGATACTCTTCGTAAGGTTACAGGCTTTTTCAATGAGGACAGATGTGCGATTTATCCTCTTCTCGGCGCCATGTCGTCTTCGGTTTTCAGTTTCCCTGAGGTTCTCAGACGCATAGACCTCATTCTTGACCGATATGGAGAGGTAAGGGACAACGCTTCTTCAGAACTTGCCTCGATAAGGAAGAATCTGAAGGATGCCGAAGCGAGCATATCGAAACGCGCGGCCGCTGTTCTCAGACAATATCAGGCAGATGGCATCATAGACAAGGATGCCACGATAAGCATAAGGGATGGAAAACTTCTTCTGCCTGTTGCCAATACCTACAAAAACAAGGTTCAAGGCTTCGTTTATGACGCTTCAGCCTCAGGAAAGACCGTGTTTGTGGAGCCTGGCGAGGTGGTTGAACTTGAAAACAGGATAACCGAACTTCACTTTGCAGAGGAGAGGGAGATACTTCGCATTCTCATCGAATTCAGTACCTTCGTGCGTCCATACGTGAAGGAGATGATAAAAAGTGCGATTTTCCTTGGGGAAATAGATTTTATCAAGGCAAAGGCACACGTTGCACTCGACTTTATTGCCGGTATGCCTATAATCTCGGAAGACGCCCATCCCCGCATAGACCTTCGCAAAGCACGCCACCCTCTTCTTGAAGCTGCTCTCCGAAAGGAGAAGAAGCAGATAGTTCCTTTAACTCTAAGCCTCAATCCCGCAAAGCACATACTTTTGATTTCAGGCCCGAATGCGGGAGGAAAGAGCGTGTGTCTCAAGACAATGGGCCTGCTCCAATATATGTTCCAATGGGGTATGCTCATACCTACGAGTGAGACCTCGGAAATGATGGTCTTTGATCGTATTCTTGTGAGCATTGGAGACGATCAGAGCCTTGAAAACGACCTTAGCACCTACAGTTCCTTCCTTCAGGATATGAAGACTATGCTCCGTGAGGCAGACAACCGCACCCTTGTTCTCATAGACGAGTTCGGCAGCGGAACCGAGCCTACTGCTGGAGGCGCAATCGCGGAGGCAATACTTGCGGAACTTGACTCTCGCGGAACTTACGGAGTCATAACCACCCACTATTCTAACCTCAAGATGTATGCTTCCAAGCCGGAGTGCGGAGTGGTGAATGGTGCCATGATGTTTGATTCTGCCGCGATTCGTCCTATGTTCAAAATGGAAATGGGACTTCCGGGCAACTCTTTTGCCTTTGAAATGGCGCGCAAGATAGGGCTTTCGGAAGAAATTGTAAAGGATGCGGAAAAGAGGGCAGGCGACGACTTTGTGGACATCGAGCGCAACCTTCGCAAGATCGCGCGCAGTCGCAAGGCCCTTGACGAAAAACTCCAGAGGGTAAAGACAGCCGACAAGACTCTCGAGAACATAACTGACCAATATCAGAAGGAACTTCTTGAAATAAAGCAACTTCGCAAGAAGATAATAGATGAAGCCACGGCCCAGGCGCAACAGATAATTTCATCTTCACGCGCTCAGGTTGAGAACACCATACGTACAATAAAGGAGGCCCAGGCGGAAAAAGAGGCCACGAAAGAAGCAAGGGCGGAACTTCAGGGCTTTATGTCCGCTCTTATATCTCAGAAAGGTACAGCATCTTCGGAGGATGTCGATAGGAAAATAGCCCGCATAGATGCTCGAAAGGCACGTCAGGCAGAGCGAAAAGCGGAAAGGGCTGCAGTGGCCGGAGAAAAGAAGGCTGCCGAACAACTTGCCGCAGAAAAGCGGGAGAAAGAGTTTCGCAACGCACCTCTGGCTGTGGGCGAAA
Organism: Bacteroidales bacterium; assembly: GCA_021443515.1. Classification (GTDB taxonomy): domain Bacteria; phylum Bacteroidota; class Bacteroidia; order Bacteroidales; family UBA932; genus Cryptobacteroides. The sequence goes on along the minus strand of JABUTT010000126.1, from coordinate 20,151 downwards.
AAGTTCGTGACAAGCAGAGCGGAATGGTTGGAGAGGTCATAAAACTCGGAGAAAAGTCGATTATCGTGTCTTTGGGGAATTTCACATCAAAAGTTCCTGCTTCACGCCTTGAGAGAATATCCTCAAACGAGTTCCGCACGGCATCCAGGGACACAGCTCCAAAGACCAAGACCGATGTGAAGATTGATTCGGGCATTCAGGAACGCAAGCAAAACTTCAAAACCGAGCTCGATGTGCGTGGAGTCAGACTTTACGATGCGCTTGACGAAGTGTCCCGTTACATAGACGATGCAATTATGCTTTCGGTGGGCTCAGTGCGCATAATTCACGGCAAGGGTACGGGCGTGCTTCACGATGAAATCCAGAAAATGCTGCGCGCTACTCCGGGAGTCGCATCTGCCACAGACGAACACATTCAGTTCGGCGGCTCGGGAGTTACCATAGTTACGTTGGAATAGTGGGCTTACAAAGAGTATTTTTAAGAAAAAATATTTAGTTTTGTAAGAAGCCGATTAAACGGCTTCTAAAAACTCGCATAAAACTGATAACGCTATGAGGAAAACTCTGTTCTTAACTATTGCCATTCTGCTGACTTTTGCTCTTGGAGCATCTGCAAAGAAAACAAATACCAAACCTGTTCCAACCATAGTGGGAACCATTACCGATATTTCGGGCAAACCTGTGGAAGGAGTTGTCGTGAGCGATGGTGACGAAGTAGTGAAAACCGACAAGGACGGCCGATATGCAATAGTCTCTGCAAAGCGCAACGGCTGGGTGTTTATGAGTGTTCCGAGAGGCTATGAGGCGCTTTCCGACGGTTGTTTCCCTCTGTTCTGGAGTGAAGTCGGAGGCGTAGGGGTTGACACCGTGAATTTTTCTCTCAAGCCTGTGTATAACGACCATTATGTGCTGCTTGTGGTGGCAGATATGCATCTTGCTGACCGTTATAGCGACCGTGAACAGTTCTGCGCCCTCTTTCCTGCGGCGGTAAAAAGAGAAATTGCCCGTGCGGGCAGCGTACCTGTCTATACCTACAATCTCGGAGACTCGAGTTTCGATATGTTCTGGTACACTGACGAATATACGATAGAATCTTTCAAACACACTATGAAGGTCCTGAAATATCCTTCTCAAATGTATTCCTGCGTAGGAAATCACGACAATGATGGGGCTGTTCAATGCGGAGATTCAACCGATTTTGCCTCGGCTCGCCGCTATGTCAAGACTATGGGACCGAACTACTACAGTTTCAACATAGGAAAGGCCCACTACATAAGTCTCGACAACGTGATTTATCTCAATGAGCCCGGAGGAAAGAAATTCAAGGGAATAAAAGGAGCACGAAATTATATCAAAAGGGTGACGGCTGACCAGTTGGAGTGGATAAAAAAAGACCTTGCCACGCTGAGCGACAAGGATGCCCCCGTTTTCGTTGGTATGCATTGCCCTGCCTATCATTATTCGGGGGAAACCGTTCAGGTCATAAGTTGGTTCTCGGAGCCTGAATACAGCAAAGAACTTGCGGACTGCTTCGAAGGCTTCAACAATGTGCATTTCCTCACGGGTCACACCCACCAGAATTACACTACATACGTCAGTCCGACTCTAACAGAGCATAATACGGTGAGCTTGGGAGGTTGCTGGTGGGAGACTGGTCATCACGGCGGTCAGCTCATAAGCCCTAACGGCGGCCCTGCAGGCTACAATGTTTTCAATGTTTATGGAAACGATATGGATTGGGAGATGAGGGCTCTTGAAGAAGATGTCACCCTGAGTTTCCGTGCCTGCGACATGAATGTTGTGAAAGAAGTTTATAAGTCAAATGACGCTTGGCAGAAACTTGTTGAAAAATATCCTGCCCGCGGCGAAATTCTCGACATTCCGGACAATATGGTATATATCAACGTATTCGACTGGGCACCCGACTGGAAGATAACGGTCACCGAAAACGGCAAGGAACTTCCTGTCGTTCATGAAAGGGTGGAAGACCCTATGCTCACCCTTGCCTACCAGTTGCCGAAAATCACTGACAAAGTTCCGGAAAAGTTTGCCTCCACCCGATTGAACCACATGTTCACCGTGCAGGCCTCTGAGGCGGAAAGCACTCTCATCATCACTGTCACCGACCGTTTCGGCCGCACTCACACCGAGACAATGGTTCGCCCGAAGGCTTTCCACGTATTTATGCATTAAGACATTATGGCAAATCCATTAGTAATAGGAATAGATTACGGCTCGGATTCAGCGAGAGCCTCTCTTACCGATGCCATTTCGGGACAAACCCTTGCGAGCGCTTCTGAACCTTATCCTCGTTGGGCGGAAGGCAGATATTCGGATGTTTCCGAGGCTCGTTTCCGCCATCATCCCCTGGATTATTTGGAGGTGCTGGAGAAAATTATTAGGGAGGTTGTTTCTTCTGCCCCTAATCCTGCCGACATACAGGCCATAGGCATAGATGTGACTGCAAGCACACCTTGTTTTGTGGATGCTCAGGCAAGGCCTTTGTCTTTGAGGAAGGAGTTTGCCGAAGATCCCGATGCAATGTTCATCCTTTGGAAAGATCATACGGCAGCCTCCGAGTCTGAAAAAATCGAGAGTTTGTGCAAAAACAAATCATATCACTATCAGAGTGGAGGTTTTTACGGCCCGGAGAACTTCTGGAGCAAGGCTGCTCACATAGTCTCAACCAATCCTGCGGTCACTTCGGCTGCCACAACGGCAATTGAGGCTTGCGACTATCTTGCCGCTGAACTTACGGGAGTCAGGGATGTTGCAAAAGTGTGCGTTGGGGAAACTTGCGCAAGGGTTAAGGGACTTTATGATTCTGCCCTCCCCGGCGGTTACCCTCCTCAGTCATTCTTCGCGGCGATTCATCCTGATCTTCCACGCATTGTTGAGGCTTATCCAAAGACAGTCAAAAATGCCTTTGAAAGTGTTGGTACGCTCTCTCAGGAGTGGGCTGAAAAGCTTTCTCTGGGCACTCATGTCAAGGTTGGCGCAGGCGCAGTAGATGCCTACGCAGGAGCAATCGGAGGCGGTGTGGGCGATGGCAAGGTGGTTTTGAATATGGGAACATCCGCCTGCTATATGGCTGTTCGCAAAGGCACAAGCCATAGTCCTGTTTCGGGAGTTTTCGGTCAGGGAGCGAATACTATGCTTCCGGGATATACGGGCTATGAGGCGGGACTTTCTGCCTTTGGGGATGTGTTTGCCTGGTTCCAGAATCTGCTTCTTTGGGGCAGGGATAAAAAGGAAAATCTTCTCGCCACACTCGGAAAGGAGGCAGAAAAAATAGTCCCTACCGACAAAACACCGATAGCAACAGATTATTTCAACGGCCGTCGCACCCCCGATCCGAATCCAAACCTCTCAGCCTGTATCGAGGGCCTTCGTTTGGGCACTTCTCCTATTGAGATTTACTATGCTTTGGGAGAATCTCTCGCCTTCGCTTCAAGGAGGGTGCTGGAGCATTTTACATCCAACGGTATCCCTGTGGAAAGTCTCATAGGTGTCGGAGGTATATCCCAAAAATCTCCGTTCCTTATGCAGCTTATGGCAGATACCATAGGCCTGCCTCTCTCGGTGGTTTCTGCAAATGAGGGCTGTGTACTTGGTTCTGTGATTCACGCAGCAGTGGTTGCCGGCGTCTATCCCGACATTTTTGCGGCCCAAAATGCCCTCTCATCTCCAATTGCCAAGACCTACTGTCCTCGAGCAGAACGCAAGGCAATTCTCGACCTTCGTTATGCCCGCTATCTTGAACTTTGTAAATAAATTTTTTCGATGAAAAGAAGAATATACATAGTCGCCACAATTTTTATTGCGATAATATGCAACTATCTTGACAGGCAGTTGCTTTCCATCCTCAAACCGGAAATCCTTGAACATTTCAGGATAGGGGATGTTGAATATGCGTGGATAGTGAACATTTTCCTTATCTGCTATGCGATAATGTACCCTGTTTCGGGTATCCTTGTGGATAAGTTCGGACCGAAAAAGGTGCTCCTCGGTGGTATTGTTGTGTGGAGCCTCGCCTGCATAGGAGGAGGTCTTTCCAATACCGTATGGCAGTTCTCCATCTGCCGAGGCTTGCTCGGACTTGCCGAACCTACGATATTTGCAGGTCAGATTGTGGCCGTAACCTTGTGGTTTGAGCGTAAAAAGCGAGCCACTGCAAACTCGATTTGTCAGGCCGGAGGTTCTATCGGTACGGTCGTGGCACCTCTTCTCATTGCCTGGTTGTCGCGTTATCTTCCTTGGCAGGATGTGTTTATGGTTGCCGGAGCAATAGGTCTCGTAATCGCCGTTTTCTGGTGTTTTATCTATAAAAATCCTCCTGCAGAGGTGCTTGCTCTCACAGTTGAAACCGAATCCGCCGACTCGGACGAGAAAAAATCCGCACCGGCCTTCTCCTGGGGCGCTCTCTGGGGAACAAAATCTCTTTGGGGCTGCCTTCTTGTGAGACTCATCTCAGACCCTGTGTGGTACTTCTGCTGCTTCTGGCTTCCGGGCTTCCTTCGCGATATGGGACAGGCTCAGGGACTCTCACATCAGGAGACCCTCGACATGATTCAGTATGTTGGAGGGATTCCATTCTTCATAGGGGCGATAGGCGGTGTGCTTGCAGGCTTCTGGAGCGACAGTATGGTCAAACGTGGCATGCCTTCCCTCAAGGCGAGGAAGGTTATGATGGTTTCCCTTGTGGTCTTCGCTCCTCTGTGTATGCTCACCCCTTTGGTTTCAAACGCCGCAGGGCTGAGTTTTGATGTGAGACTCTATCTCATAATCGGCATCTTCAGCCTTACTGCCGTTATGTGCCTCTCCTGGCTTTATACTATCATGGTTGTCATTGCAGAGTCCTTCCCATTGAAGAATGTTGCAAGCGTTAGCGGAATTTGCTGCGGCGCGGGTGCTATAGGCGGAACTCTTTTCAATCTCATAGTGGGTTATCTTATGAGCACAATGGGCGGTATGGTCTTCATCATTATGGGCTGTCTTCACATCATCGCTTCCGTCTGCCTCATAAAACTTGTTCATCCCGAAACTCCAAAACCTTCACAAATTGCCAAATAAAACACATAATAATATGAAAACAATAACTATTCCTTCTCGTGAAATTCCTGTTAGAGCCGAAGTAGATGTCCTCGTAGTCGGTGGAGGTCCTTCCGGCATTATGGCCGCAGAGGCTGCTTCTGCTCCCGGAGTAAAGGTTATGCTTATAGAAAGCAGAGGTTATCTCGGCGGTAATCTTACCATAGGTCTGCCGATTCTCTCCTTTCTCGACCGCAAAGGCAAGCCTATAATTCAGGGCATGCCCCAGAACCTCATAGACCGTCTCAGGGCACAGAATGCCGCTACGCCTCACCGTCCTTGCGACCTTCACGTTTCCCATACGATGATTGATTGCGAAAAGGTCAAGACAATTGCTCTCGAAATTATGGAAGAAAAAGGCGTGGAAGTCCTGATGTATGTTTTTGTCAGCAATGTGATTATGGACGGAGACAGAATCAAGGGCGTGGTTATCGAGAGCAAGGAAGGAACTCAGGTCATTCTTGCAAAGACCGTCATAGACTGCACCGGAGATGGTGATGTGGCTTTCCATGCTGGCGCCATTTGCGAAAAAGGCAGCAAAGAGGACGGCGGCATGCAGCCACCTACGCTTATGTTCTGCATGAAGGGCGTGAATGTGGCAGAGTTGAGAGAAAATGTCGCCGATCATCCTGAGATTTTCGACATAGACATAATGAAGAACGAGTATTTCCGTCCCGACAAAAACTTCATCATTGTAGGTTTCAGAGATATGATAAACAAGGCTCGTGCAGCAGGTCTTAAAATAGCCGTTGACCGCACCATCCTCATCACAGGCCTTGCAAAGGATGAGATTTGGGTGAACATGAGCCGTGTGTGCGGAGTCGATTCCACTTCTCCTTCATCCTACACCCACGGAGAGATTGAAGCCCGCCGCCAGAATGAGCAGATTGCCGAGTATCTCAAAAGGTTCATTCCTGGTTTCGAGAATGCGTGGGTTGAAAAAGTCGCTTCGTTTATGGGTATTCGCGAAAGTCGCCGTGTGATAGGAAAATATGTGCTTACAGAAAATGATATTCTCACATGTCGCCGCTTCCCTGATGCGGTTTTGGTGGCAAGTTATCCTGTGGATATGCACCATCCGAAGGGAGGCGACTGCACACTTCGTTATTGCGACGAAAGTTACGACATACCTTACGGCTGCTTTGTTCCTCAGAAGATAGAGGGGCTTCTCGTTGCTGGTCGTTGCGCTTCTACCACCCACGAAGCCATGGCCTCAACCCGAGTTATGAGTACCTGTATGGCAATGGGCCAGGCAGTAGGTACGGCAGCAAGACTCTGCACCCTGCATAACATCCTCCCATCTGAGGTGAATACAGATGAACTCCGCAAGGCTCTGATTAAAGACGGGGCCTATCTCGGTGAATAGGTTTTTGCTGGGCCTTGCCTTGTTTCTTGTCGGGGCAGTCTCAGCGAAGGCATCAGACAAGTACAGCGGAATATACCATCTCTATCCGACTCCTCAGGCCCTTTCGGTAAAGGCGCCTAAGGGTTATGAGGCCTTCTATCTATCCCACTACGGACGCCACGGCTCGAGGTGGATGCTCGAAAAAGAGGAATATACAAAGCCATATCAGACTCTCGAAGACGCCTACAATGCAGGGGCTTTGACTCCTCGTGGCGTGGAGGTCTATGAAATAGTCCGTGAGTGCTATAAGGACGGTCTCGACAGGGAAGGGGAACTTACTCCTCTTGGAGAGAGGCAGCACTATGAAATTGCCTCGAGAATGGCTGCAAACTTTCCTAAAATTTTTGCAAAATCTGCGAAAGTCGATGCACGAAGTACTATAATTGTGCGCTGTGTGCTTTCCATGGCCTCTGCCTGCGATGCCCTCAGGGACTATAATCCGCGTTTAGTCATAACCCGATCTTCGAGCAACCGCAACACAAGAATACTGAACTTCTTCTACAAGTTTCCCGACAGCCCTATGTGTAAGGAATATCTCGACTATATGGCTGCAGGCCCTTGGAAGGCAATGAATGATTCTCTTATTCGAGCAAGGGTGAACAGCAAAGACATAATTGATCCGCTGTTTTCGGACAAGGAATATCTCAAAGGAGTTGACACCCATTCTCTCGGCAAGGAACTATTCAAAATAGCCAAGGCTCTGCCAAATACCGAACTGCCTCATCGCCTCTGGGACTTGTTCACCCCTGAGCAGTTGGACGCATACGGGGTTGCCGAAGACCTCTGGTTCTACACTTCACGCGGGCCACATCATCTCACCAAAGGTTATCCTCAGGAATACTCGATGATACTAATAGAAGATTTCGTGGCAAAGGCTGATGGCGCAATAGACGGCACCAATCCGAATTCCGCAGATTTAAGGTTCGGACATGACGGTGATATTATGGCCTTCTTGCCTCAGATGAGAATGAATGGTTATGATGAGCGTCTTACCGATCCCGATGAAATTTCCTTAAAATGGTCAGTTGCCCTGATGTCTCCTATGGCGGCAAATCTCCAGTTAGTCTTTTTCCGCCCGAAACATAAAAAGGCCACCGCCGACAATGTTCTCGTTCTTGCCCTTATGAACGAAGTTCCGGCAACCTTCCCTCTTGAGCAGGCCGCTCCGGGACTCTACCGCTGGTCCGACCTCAAAAAACTCTTTCTCACTCCGCTGAATTAAAATCTCCTTATTTATGTCTGTCCGCAAGTCTTTTTTGTTAAGTTTTTTTGCAGTTTTATGCCTTCACTTTTCCTCTTATGCCCAGTCGGAACTCAAATGGGTTGAGGCTTCTTCCCTCAATCTTATAGGAAAAGCTTTCGAGAACACTCCAAACCCTTACCACAGGGTTGACACTGTCGTATATAAGGGCTTCAACCGCACCGAAAACCGTCAGGTACGTTGCTCGGCAGGCATAGCAATCCTTTTCAAGACAAACACCCGCGCCATAGAGGTCACAACTCGCTGGGGCTATGTTTATGGAGGTACATCCACAATGCCTATTTCATACAAGGGTTATGACCTTTACATAAAGGATGAAAACGGCAAGTGGCAGTATGCAGCGAGCGGAACAAGCAAGACTTACCGCCGCGGTGACAAAAAGGAAACTTTTCCTCTCATATTCACGATGGACGGCACGATGCACGAGTGTATGCTCTATATGCCGATGTATTCGGAGGTGCTTTCCTGTCAGATTGGAGTGGATGCGGATGCTGTGATTGAGCCTTTGCAGTCAGAATTTCGTCATAAAATTGCAATTTACGGTTCTTCTTACACCCAGGGAGTGGGCACAGACAGGGCAGGCATGAGTTATCCAATGCAGTTTATGCGCAATACGGGGCTTCAGATTGTTTCTCTCGCCACGAGCGGACGATGCCGTATGCAGCCTTATATGGCGGATGTACTTGCAGATGTCGAGGCTGATGCCTATATCTTCGACACTTTTTCGAATCCTGATGCCGAAACGATAAGGGAGCGTCTTATTCCTTTCCTCGACAGAATGGTTGAGGCTCATCCGGGCAAGCCTCTCATCTTCCAGCGTACCATTTATCAGGAATGTCGCTGTTTTGAAAAGGAAATAGATGAATTCGACAAGGCAAAAGAGGATGTTGTGGAGGAGATGTTCAAGGCCATTCTCAAAGACCCTCGCTACAAGGATGTCTATCTGATTACCCCCAAGGCCGCAGTTTCCCACGACAACACCGTGGATGGAACCCATCCAAACAGTTACGGCTACTCCCTTTGGGCAAAATCCATCGAAAAGCCCGTCCTCAAAATCCTCCGCAAATACGGGATAAGATAGCCTAATTGTCGATCATTTCACGGTATTTCTTAGGGGAAGTACCGGTGATTCGCTTGAAGTATTTGCCGAAGAAGGTTTGTGAAGGGAAGTTGAGGTCGTCGGAGATTTCCTTTATGGACTTGGTTGTGCTTCGCAGTTGGGCCTTCGCTTCAGTCACAACATATTCTTCAATCCATTCACGCACGCTTCTGCCCGAAGATGTCATTACCAGTTTGTAGAGATAATTAGGGGAGAGATTGAGTTTCTCGGCATAATATCCTATGTCTTTATGCTGGCGGAAATGCTGCTTAATCAGAGGAATGAGTTTTTCCACTATGGAATTCTTTTCCGGAATAAGCACATCAGGATTGTTGCGGACTATGTAGTAGCCGGATTCATAGCAGAAAGCCCTCATCACATTAAGTATGGTGTTCTCAAGGAAAGGATTGTCATCGTTAATCGCCACTCTGAACAGGAGGTTGAATATCGCAAGCACGTCTGTGACATCTCTCCTTTGGAGTTTGATAATAGGGGAGTCCTGCATCTTTCCGATAAACTTTACGGGCAGGACTTCGGTTATATGGATGTCGAGTCTTGAGAGAAATTCCTTTGAGGCTACGAGAAGGTGCATTTCAAAATCTTCACTTACGGATGTGAACTGCACGACCTGTTCGGGACGGATGAATATGAGTCCGCCTCCGTTAAGTGTTCTTTCTGCCATATTTATCTCGCCTACTATGCTTCCTTTAGTACAAAGAAGAAAGGCAAAATTTCCTGTCTTAAATGGTTGTCCTATTAGCGCCTGGACAGAGGGTTTTTTTACAAGGATGATATTCTGGCCGACCGAGCGAAGGTAATCCTTCTTGGGCAGTGCGGAAGAAAATCTCCAGGGTATAGTATCGAATGTTGACATATAAGTCTTACGTAAAAATCAAAAAAAAGTTCGCAAAAATAGTCAAAAAAATTAAAATAGCACAAAATTTATAAAAAATTGACCTTTTTTGAACCATTTAAAGCCTCTACCTTTGTCTTCGCAAAACGATTGATATTATAGCGAAACATACTAAACTTTTACTAAAAACCTCAACCAACAAAAAATTCTGCAAGAATCCTGGGGAGACAAGGCTTAGAAAAAGAAACTTAACCGAAATCTCTCTCAAATCAAGACAAGCAAGTGCCCAAAACACTCTCCAGGATAGAAGCAGATGAACATTTTAAGACATTCGCAATTTGGTTTTGTTAAAATAATGTTAAAATCGGCCCTCCGTTGTTAAACTTTAGTTAAATCAACTCAGGGTCGGTTTTTTTTGCATTGTCATCCCGGAAATTAACATCACTTTTGTGGTATGTTAATGATGATTATAACTCTTTTGGGAGCTCTCGGAATGTTCCTTTTCGGAATGAATATGCTCTCAAGCGGACTTCAGAAAGCAGCCGGCTCCGGGCTTAGAAAATTCGTTGCTTCAATAACCTCAAATCCATTCAAGGGGGTGCTTACCGGTATGGGTGTGACTGCTGCAATCCAGTCTTCGAGCGCCACGACGGTAATGGTGGTGAGTTTCGTAAGTGCAGGCATTCTCACTCTGACACAGGCGATAGGCGTAATTATGGGCGCGAATATAGGCACGACCATGACTGCGTGGATAGTTTCGATATTTGGATTTTCGGCAGACATAGCCTCCCTTGCTGTTCCTCTTATGGCAGTAGGCTTTCTTCTGAGCATATCGAAACGCGGCAGAATGCGCAATATAGGCGAGGCTGTTGTGGGTTTCTGTCTGCTTTTCATAGGTCTTTCCTTTATGAAGAACGCAATTCCGGATCTTGGTCATAATCCGGAGGCGATGGCCTTTATCTCCAATTTTTCGGGGAAGGGCGTATTTTCCGTGCTTTTCTTCGTAACGGTGGGAACATTGCTGACAATCGTGTTGCAGTCGTCCAGCGCCACAGTTGCCCTCACCCTCATCTTTCTCAACATGGGCTACATAGAGTTCGATATGGCTGCGGCAATGGTGCTTGGAGAAAACATAGGTACGACTATTACCGCCAATATAGCCGCTTCTATGGGTAACGTGAGCGCTCGCAGGGCCGCCTTTGCCCATACGGTATTCAATGTCTTCGGTGTTTTGTGGGCAATATGCCTGTTCAAACCTTTCCTTTCTCTGATAGCGCTGATAATAAACTCCATAGGTCTTGGCGGCACCTCTCAAACACCGCTCTACAGCATATCTATGCTCCATACTGTCTTCAATTTAATAAATACGGGCATACTGATATGGTTTACCCCTCTCATTGAAAAGATAGTTTGTTCCATCATCAAGCCGAGGGCAAATGAAGCTGACGACAGCCCTAAACTCATGTATATCGGAAAGGGTGGCGCCATTTCAACACCGGAACTTGCCGTGACTGAGGCGGAGAAGGAAATCCTGCATTTCGGTCAAGTGGTGAGGGAAGATTTGGAATATATTCGCCATGCAATAAATGCTTCCGAAAGCGACTTTCCGAAATGGAAGGAGAAACTCATAAAGTATGAGGAGGTCGCCGACAACATAGAATATGAAATTGCAACCTTCCTGAACAATATTGACCGTAGCGCTTTGAGTGAGGGTTCTGAAGATAAAATCAGATCTATGTACAGGATAATCAGCGAGATGGAGAGTCTTGGCGACAGCGGAGAGGCCATAGGAAGGCTTCTCGAAAGAGCGAGGGAGCATCACCAGAGCCTTTCTCACGCCCACAAAATTGACATAGAGTCTATGCTCCTTTTGATTTCCGACGCCTACGATGCAATGTCTTACAATCTCAAGAACGGCGAAAAAATAACCGATATAGATAATGCCGTAATGGCAGAGAAGGCAATCAACGAGAGGAGGGCTGAACTTCGCGATGCCCAGCTCAAGATAGTTGAGGAACATCCTGAGGAGTATTTTGAGAGTGTATTCTATCTCGACCTTATTGAACGTCTTGAGGAAATGGGCGACTACATAATAAACATATCCCAGGCAGTCTTCGGCAAAAAATCATAAAAGTTATTATCTTTGAACGGAGAACGCGCTTATGAAGAAGATACTCATAGTAGAAGACGACGCCGACATAAGGGAGATACTCTCGTTCAATCTGGAGAACGCGGGCTATCTTGTGGGATGTGCTTCAAGTGCAGAGGAGGCGTTGACGAAAATTTCTTCTGAGACAAGTCTTGTCCTGCTTGACGTCATGCTTCCCGGCAAATCGGGCTATCAGATGGCTAAGGAACTCAGGGCAGAAGGCAATAATGTTCCAATCATATTTCTAACGGCGCGAACGACAGAAAACGACATACTCACAGGATTCTCGGCAGGTGGCGATGATTATCTCGGCAAACCTTTCTCCACAGGCGAACTTTTGGCGAGAGTAAAGGCTGTACTGAAGCGTGGCGCACCTGCTGCTTCCGAGTCTGATTGCCTTACGCTCGGGCCTTTGAAAATAGACAGAAAAACGGCGAGCGTGACTCTTTGCGGAGAGGAAGTTGAACTTTCACGCAAGGAATACCAACTGCTCGAACTTCTCGTGTCAAATGCGGGAACCTACATCCCACGTTCCGAAATCATAGCCAAACTCTGGAAGGAAACCCCATACGTGATAGACAGGACGATAGATGTCCATATTGCAAGAATTCGTGGCAAACTCGGAGACTATCGTGACATAATCAAGAATAAATCAGGTTTTGGCTATTGTGCAGACCCCGAATTCGATGTAAAATGACACTTAAGAACAAAACCATAGTCGGAATCTGTGTGGTCTTTGCCATCTTTATCGTGGCTTCACTTCTTCTGTACAAAGGGAGTGAGCAGTCGAGGAAGAAGGCCATAATTCTTTCGAGGATGGAGGGATATGTGGAGATGGTGGAAAGGATTGACCATCCCGACAGCCTTCTGCCTTTCCTTCCCGCCGATTTGAGACTCACCCTCATCGACAGCGTTGGAAATGTGATCTTCGATTCTTATGATGTGAATCTCTCAAGTCACGCAGACCGTCCCGAAATACGCGAGGCTCTCGAAAAGGGCAAGGGTCTGTCTCTGAGAAAGTCTGAGACTTCGGATCTTCCGTATATATATTATGCACGCAAAACTGAGGGTGGAGGCATAATTCGTGTGGCGCAGGTATTCGAGGCGGATCTTCAGCACTTTCTTCAGACAGACTGGCCTCTGCTTGCGGGAATTATAGCCATAGCGCTTGCGGCCCTTCTCAGTATATATATTCTCATAGATAAACACCAGAGTCTTGAAAAGGCTCTCCAGGAAGATGAAAAACGTCGCCTAAAACACGAAATGACGGGTAATATCTCCCACGAATTGAAGACTCCCGTGGCAGGCCTGCAAGGTTATCTCGAAATTCTCGTGAACCATCCCGACTGTCCCCAGGACAAGAGAAAACTCTACACTGAAAGAGCCTATATGCAGTCTCTCAGGTTGTCTGACCTTATAAGGGATATTTCGCTTGTGACCAAGATGGAGGAGGCTCCTTCCCAGTTCTCCTGCCGGAAACTTTACCTCAAGGCTGTCGTTGACGAGATTATAGACGAAATGTCGGATCGTTTGACCGAGCACAAGATGTCGTGCCTGAACAACATCCCTGAGGGATGCGAAATCGAGGCTAACAGCCAGCTTCTCTATGCCATTTTCCGCAATCTTCTCGAAAACAGCGTGAAATATGCAGGTGATGGGGTTGAGGTCAGGATAGAGGGGACTCCGGACGGAGGAATAGTCTTCAGGGACTCCGGACGAGGGGTTTCAAGTGAGGATTTGGAACATATCTTCGAGCGTTTCTGGCGCAGCAGCACCGTCCGCAGCGAGAGTCAGGGCTCGGGTCTCGGTCTGTCCATCGTAAAAAATGCCGTACTTCTTCACGGCTGGTCGATAACCGCTTTTGTGCCTCAGCCTCAGGGGCTTGGTTTCCTGATAAAACTCAGATAGAATCCATCTTTTTCTAAAAATATTTTGTATTCTCCCGTAAAATGCCTATCTTTGCGGTCCGCTCTTTTGAGGGCTGGTGTTGACACCATCTCCGAGGGCGAAGAAAAAATGTAATTTTTTATTTTTAATTTTTAACAACCAATGCCTGGATTAATTGGAAAAAAAATCGGAATGACATCCGTTTTCAGTGCCGAGGGAAAGAATCTTCCATGCACTGTTATTGAAGCTGGTCCGTGTGTTGTTACGCAAATTCGTACAGTCGAAAAAGATGGTTATGCCGCTGTACAGCTTGCCTATGACGAGACTACTCCTAAACACACCAGCGCGCCTCTCAAAGGCCACTTCGAAAAGGCAGGAACCACTCCAAAGCGCAAGCTCGTTGAATTCAAGGGCTTCGGCGAGGAGATCAAACTGGGCGACACTGTTAAGATTGAAGACGTTTTCGCAGAAGGCGACTTCCTTGACGTTGTCGGTACTTCCAAAGGTCATGGTTTTCAGGGCGTAGTTAAACGTCACGGCTTCCAAGGAGTCGGTGGCAAGACTCACGGCCAGCACAACCGCCTTCGTCACCCTGGTTCACTGGGTGCATGTTCATGGCCATCACGTGTCTTCAAAGGCATGAGAATGGCAGGTCAAATGGGTAACGAGAGAGTTAAGGTGGCTAACCTTGAAATTATCAAGATTATGCCTGAGAATAACCTCATCGTAATTAAGGGCTCTGTACCAGGAGCTAAAGGTTCTTACGTAGTATTGGAGGCTTAAGTTATGGAATTACAAGTAATTAAAATCGACGGAACTCAGTCAGGAAAGGTTGCGGTTCTCAGCGACGAAATCTTTGCAATAACCCCTAACGATCACGCCATCTATCTCGACGTAAAGCAGATACTTGCAAACCGTCGTCAGGGTACAGCCAAGACCAAAGAGAGATGGGAGAATGCCCACTCAACTAAAAAGCAGGGTCGTCAGAAGGGCGGCGGTGGCGCACGTCACGGTTCCCTCAAGGCCAACACTTATGTAGGTGGTGGTCGTGTATTCGGTCCTCAGCCTCGTCTTTATGGATTCAAACTCAACAAGAAGGTTAAGCAGCTTGCACGTTTCTCAGCCCTTTCTTACAAGGCACAGGAGGAGAAACTCATCGTTGTTGAGCCTTTCACAATGAATGCTCCAAAGACTAAAGAATTTGCAACAATTCTTTCTAACATCAAAGCAGGTGATCGTAAAGTTCTTTTCGTTCTTCCTGAAAACACAGACAATATCTTCCTCTCATCACGTAACCTTCCTTATGCAAAGGTGATCACAGTTGACGAAATCAACACTTATGAGATCATGAATGCAAACAGCCTCGTTATCGTAGATGGCGTTCAGGATATTCTCGCAGAAAGAATCAAACGTTAAAATTTTACGACAATGGGAATTATTATTAAGCCAGTAGTAACAGAAAAGATGACGGTTCAGGGCGAAAAGTTGAACCGTTACGGCTTCATCGTTGACCGCGATGCCAACAAGCTCCAGATTAAGGAAGCTGTTGAGGCCGCATACAATGTTACAGTAGCTGACGTGAATACCGTCAACTATCATGGTAAGCGTAAATCACGCTATACCAAAGCAGGTATCCTTTCAGGCCGCATGAATCACTATAAGAAAGCTTATGTGACTCTCCAGGGCGAGGATAAGATTGATTTTTACAGCAACATTTAAGGTAATATAAGTCATGGCAATAAGAAAATTCAAACCTACAACCCCTGGTCAGAGGAATAAGGCAATCAGCGCTTTTGACGATATTACCGCCAAGAAACCTGAAAAGTCTCTCCTTGAGCCAATCCGCAAATCAGGCGGTCGCAACAATCAGGGTAAAATGACAATGCGCTACATCGGTGGCGGTCACAAGAGAATGTATCGTATCATTGACTTCACACGTCTTAAGGATGAGTGCAAGGCAACTGTGCTTACAATCGAGTACGATCCAAACCGCAGCGCACGTATAGCATTAGTTCAATACGAAGATGGTGTAAAGAAATACATCATCGCTCCTAACGGACTCAAAGTTGGAGCAGTTATCGCTTCAGGTAGCGGCGTCGCTCCTGAGCTTGGAAACTGCCTCCCACTCGGTGAAATTCCACTCGGTACACTTGTTCACAACATCGAGCTTCGTCCTGGTCAGGGTGCTGCAATGGCACGTTCAGCCGGTACTTTCGCTCAGATAGCAGCTCGTGAGGGCAACCATGTAATCCTCCGCCTCCCTTCAGGCGAGACTCGTATGGTGCTCGCATCTTGCCGTGCAACAGTAGGTATCGTATCTAATCCGGACCACAGTCTGGAGTCTCACGGTAAAGCAGGTCGTGTTCGCCACCTTGGCCGCCGTCCTCGTAACCGTGGTGTTGTAATGAACCCTGTAGATCACCCAATGGGTGGTGGTGAAGGTAGAGCTTCCGGTGGACACCCACGTTCACGTAAGGGTATGCCTGCTAAGGGCTACAAGACCCGTAATCCACAGGCTCCTTCTAACAAGTTCATTATTGAAAGAAGAAAGAAATAACGGAATAAAACTGATTAAATTATGAGTCGTTCATTAAGAAAAGGTCCTTACATTCAGGAAGCTCTCGAGAAGAGGGTCATCGCAATGAATGAAGGCACAATGAAAAAAGAGGTTGTCAAGACCTGGTCACGCGCAAGCATGATCTCTCCTGATTTTGTCGGCCACACCATCGCAGTTCATAATGGAAACAAGTTTATTCCTGTTTATGTCACTGAGAACATGGTAGGTCACAAACTTGGAGAATTCGCTCCAACACGTACCTTCAAAGGCCATTCAGGCAATCGTAAATAATGTAAAGGAAAAGCATTATGGGAAAACGTAAAAGACTAATGGCCGAGAGGCTTAAAGAAATAAAAGCAAAGACAGCTGTCGCTAAGCTGAATGATGTTCCTACCTCTCCACGTAAGATGCGCCTTTTGGCAGACAACATTCGTGGTAAGGAAGTGAATCAGGCTCTTGATATTCTTAAGTTCACCAAGAGAGGTGCAACTAAGGATCTTGAGAAGGTTCTTCGCAGCGCTCTTGCAAACTGGGAGTCTAAGAATCAGGACAAAGCTCAGGAACTTGAAAATGGCAATGTCTATATCAAGACTCTTATGGTTGACGAAGGTAAAACTATCAAACGTATCCGCCCTTGCCCTCAGGGACGCGCCGGCAGGATTCGCAAGAGAAGCAACCATATCACTATTATTCTCGATGTAAAAGCAGTTAAGGAGGCATAATTATGGGACAGAAAACAAATCCGATTTCAAACCGTATAGGTATCACCCGTGGTTGGGACTCCAACTGGGTCGGAGGCAACTATCGTGAGAAAATTGCCGAGGACTACGAGATCAGAAAGTATCTTACATCTCGTCTTTCAAAGGCTCAACTTTCTAAAATCGTCATCGAGCGTACTCTTAAGCTTGTAACCGTAACCATCAACACTGCAAAGCCTGGTGTTATCATCGGTAAGGGTGGTGAGGAGGTTAACAAACTCCGCGAGGAACTTAAGAAGGTAACAGGCAAGGATGTTCAGATCAACATCTTCGAGGTTAAGAAACCTGAGGTTGATGCAAACATCGTTGCAGACCAGATTGCTCGTCAGATTGAAGGTCGTGTTTCTTATCGTCGTGCCATCAAAATGGCTATCGCATCCACAATGCGTGCAGGTGCTGAAGGTATCAAGGTTCAGATTAGCGGTCGTGTAGGCGGCGCTGAAATGGCTCGTACCGAGATGATTAAGGAAGGCCGTACTCCACTCCATACATTCCGTGCAGATATTGACTACGCACTCGCAGTGGCTAACACCAAGGTTGGTGCTCTCGGTATCAAGGTATGGATTTGCAAGGGTGAAGTTTATGGAAAGCGTGACCTCACTCCTAATGCAGGCGTAGCCGCAGGTGCTGCTCAGCAGGGCCAGCAGGGTGGCCGCAGGGGTGGCGAACGTCGTAGAGGCGGTCGCTCAGAACGTCGCGAGAAATAGTTCTAACCTTATTATAATAAAAAGGATGATTCAGATTAATTGAGTCATCCTTTTTTTATGGTTTCTTTTGGCATCTTTGGCTTCTCTGCTCAGTCAGGCCTACAAATACTCTTTATAAAGATTAGTGCCGTCGAAGACTGCGTAAGGGCTTTTTTCTATCCAGTCTTTCAAAATGTAGAGTTCGCTTTCGCCATCGAGTCTAAGGAGAATGTCGCAATGGTAGTGGCCGAAAACGAAGAAGTCGATAATCTGCCCCTCGTGAGCGTCTGCATAATCTTTTGAGAATTTGTCTGCCCATTGTGCGATAGGCTCCCCCTTCCCTATGAAAATATAATCTTCCTGGCGGGCAAGGCGGTTTTTCTTGGACCAACTGTAGCCGAGTTTGAAGGCAAGGCGTGGATGGATGGCCGAGAAAAGTGTCTGAAGAACCTTGTTGTGCCAAACCCACATCATAAACTTGTAGCCAGCCTTTGTCTTGCCGAGGTTATCGCCGTGACCTATGCAGAAAACGGCATCGCCTATCTTCACTATGTGAGGTTGTTTGAGCTTAATCATCCCGAGTTCCTCAAAATAGTGGTAAGACCAGACATCGTGGTTGCCTTCAAAGAAATAGACCTTTACACCTGCTTCTATAAGTTCCAGAATGGCAGCAAAAACCCTCACATAACCCTTTGGAACCACATATTTGTATTCATACCAGAAGTCCCAGATATCTCCGAGAAGATAAACTGCTTCGGTGTTTTCGTTGCATATATTTTTCAAGAACCCCACAAAACGCTTCTCGCGGTCGGCAGGGTCATTTACTTTCAGTCCGAGGTGGACATCGCTTACAAAGTAGGTATTTTTCATCAGCAGGCGAAAATTAAAAGGAGACAGGAGAGGATGGCGCAATAAAGGGCAAACCAGCTAAGGCGTGCCTTCTTGACAAAGGCTATCATCACCTTGCAGGCGAAAAGACCCGAAGCAAAGGCCGAAATGAAGCCGAGAAGCAGAGGCGCTGCCCCAATGCTTCCTGAAGAAAGTCCTCCGTCGAGAATATCGAGAAAAGCCTCTCCAAGAACAGGAATGAGCACCATAAGGAAGGAGAATTGTGCCACATTTTCCTTCTTGACTCCGCTCAGTAATCCTACGGATATGGTTGTGCCGCTGCGGCTTAGTCCCGGGAGGACGGCAAACGCCTGACCCAATCCCACGATAAAAGCCTGAAGGTAGCCTATGCCGCCCCGGTGTTCCCTGAACTTGTTTGCTTTCGAGGCTGTAAAATCAGAGATTACCAGAAGGATGGCTGTGATTAAAAGACAGAAAGCCACACTTCGAATGCTTCCAAAGGCATCGGTAACAACATCCTTGAAGAAAACGCCGACTATGAAAACAGGTATCATCGAAACGGCAATTTTCAGCAGGTAGTCGGTCTGGTCGTTGATTGCACGAGAGCGGAACTGGCTTTTGAATGAGAAGAAACCCTTTAGCAAAGTCCATATTTCCTTACGGAATACCACTATCGTACTGAGAACTGTGGCGGTATGGACTGTGATTTCAAAGGTAAGGTTTTCTGGAGCATCAAGTCCCAACACATCCCGAGCTATCACCAGATGGCCGCTTGAGGACACCGGAAGAAACTCAGTGAGACCTTGAATGAGGCCGAGAATTATGGCCTGAAACCACTCCATTACTCTTCTTTCTTAGGTTTGAACATAATGGCAAAAATGTCTATGCCAAGACCTGCGATGATGAGAATTGGAGCGAGGACTGTCCTGCGGAACGAGAACATCGCCTCATTGAAAACTGCCGGGTCTTTTACTGCAGGGCCTGCCATAAGGACGAAACCCAAACACATGATAGCCACCCCGGAGGCGAGCAGAAGCAGACCTTTTTTTGTTATTGCGAATTTTGTATTCATTAGTCTAATAGTATAATTCTTCTTTCTTGAGTTTTGTGAGTTTGTTCACGATTCTTGCGGAGGTCAGGGTGCAGAGCAGCACTCCTGTTGCGACTACGATGGCAATGACCTCAAGCAGCAGCTCGAGAGGAAAAACCTTGAAAAGCTGGATGATTTCGCTGCGGAGGTAGTACATGAGTCCGAGGAGCATTGCTATCGCAAGAAGTGAAGCAATGAGGCCTTGGATTACCGCCTGCACTATGAAAGGCCTTCTTATAAACCTTTTTGTGGCTCCGACAAGTTTCATCGTGTGTATGCTGAAACGGTGTGCATAGACATTCAGTCTCACCGTGTTGCCGATAAGAACTATTGAAATAAACATAAGCAGGGCCACGAAAACGGCAATCACTATGGATATTTTCTTTATGTTTTCGTTAAGGGAATTCACAATACCCCTCTGATAAGACACCTCATTCACGTTTTCGAGGGAAAGTATCTCCCTTTT
>JABUTT010000233.1 GCA_021443515.1 Bacteroidales bacterium | reverse complement strand
GGAGGCGTTGAAGCCGTTGACCTCGGCCTCAGCGTGAAGTGGGCAAGCTGGAATGTAGGCGCCAAGAGCGAGACCGACTACGGCCAGTACTTCGCTTGGGGCGAGACCGCCGAAAAGACGAACTATGATTGTAGCAATTCCGGAGAATACAAGTGGGGAATCTACGACAGCAGCGACGAAACAAACTATGGTATGACCAAGTACAACATGACTGACGGCATCACCAACCTTGAGGCTGGTGACGACCCTGCCACTGCCAATTGGGGAAGCAAGTGGCGTTCTCCTTCTTTAGATGAAATCAAGGAACTCCTCAATAACTGCGAATGGACTTGGGAAACGAAGAAGGATGCCAATGGTACTGATGTAAACGGCTATACCGTCAAAAGTAAGATTAACGGCAACAGCATCTTCCTGCCTGCGGCGGGCTATCGCAATGGCACGGAGCTCGAGTATGCCGGCGAGTACGGCGACTACTGGTCGTCCTCGCTCAACGCGCCCAGACCGCGCAGCGCGCATGGCTTCAACTTCAGTTCAGGCAATCACGACTGGGGCAGCTACTACCGTTACTGCGGCCAATCCGTCCGCCCCGTCACAAAATAACCAAGGGGACTTGTTCCCCGCATCAAAGCCCGCCTGAAAAGGATTCTTCCCTTTCGGGCATCCCAGCAAAAAGCCGGGCCTCAAAAAGAGGGTCGGCTTTTTTGTCACGTATTCTCCCGAAATTTATCTATGATATGTGGAATTTATCTTTAGATAAAGATTTGTCAAAATCAGGGGGAAGTTTCAAAAAAAAATAGTAAATTTGCGCTTTCTCTAAGCACTGAGGAGAAAAGCTCAAAAAACTGACACCTTTTTTCTTTTATATTATGAAAACTATTGCTAAGCTGTTTGGTTTCGACACTACGAAACACAGTGTGAGAGCCGAGGTAATTGCCGGCATCACAACCTTCCTCACGATGGCGTACATTCTCGCTGTCAATCCTACTATCTTCAGTGCTCTTCAGGACATGCCTCAAGGCGCCGTATTCACTGCAACTGCTCTTGCTGCTCTCATCGGTACTTTGGTTATGTCCCTCTACGCAAAGAAACCTTTTGCTCTTGCTCCGGGTATGGGTCTCAATGCATTCTTTGTTTATACTGTTTGTCTCGGAATGGGATATTCGTGGAAGTTTGCGCTTACAGCAGTTTTCATCGAAGGTGTCATTTTCATTATCTTGACTAT
The DNA here is from genome assembly GCA_021443515.1 of Bacteroidales bacterium. Classification (GTDB taxonomy): domain Bacteria; phylum Bacteroidota; class Bacteroidia; order Bacteroidales; family UBA932; genus Cryptobacteroides. Next base: position 39,786 of record JABUTT010000233.1, on the reverse strand, counting down.
CACGAATATCCGTGACCTCATCGTCAATGCAATTCCGAATTCTTTGAAGAAGGCAATCGGCCCCGGTATTGGTCTTTTCATCGCCTTTATCGGACTTCAGAACGCAGGCATTCTCGTAAAATCTGACGCGACAATCGTTTCACTCGGTGATCTTTCATCGATGACTGCGCTTCTTGCAATCATCGGATTCGTCATCACCAGTGTTCTACTTGTGCTTAAGGTCAGGGGAGCGATGCTTATCGGCGTCCTCATTACCACAATCATCGGTATTCCTATGGGAGTAACCACTTGGAACGGCTGCATTTCAATGCCGTCATCCGTCTCACCTATCTTTGCCAAGTTCGAGTGGACTCACGTATTCAGTCTGGATATGGTGGTTGTAGTCTTTACCTTCCTTTTCATCGATATGTTTGACACTATCGGAACAATCATCGGAGTTTGCACAGGTACCGGTATGGTTGACGAAAAGGGAAATATCCCAAGATTAAAGCAGATGTTCATGGCTGACGCCGTAGCAACTACTGCAGGAGCACTTCTTGGAACCAGCACAACCACAACCTATATCGAAAGCTCTTCAGGAGTTATGCAGGGCGGTCGTACAGGTCTCACTTCATTTGTTACAGCCATCTGCTTTGCAGTTGCGCTCTTCTTCTCTCCTCTCTTCCTCAGCATTCCTGCAGCAGCCACAAGCCCAGTTCTCGTGATTGTCGGAGTGTTTATGGTCAAGAGTCTTGGCGAAATCGATTTCTCCGATTTCTCTGAGAGCATACCTGCATTTATTTGCCTTCTCTTCATCCCGTTGGCATACTCTATCGGTGATGGTATTCTTTTGAGCGTTATTTCATACGTGGTAATCAACATTTGCTGCGGAAAATGGAAGAAACTCAATCCTACAATCTGCATACTTGCTGCAATCTTCGTAGCCAAGTATATTTTCCTATGATAACAAATTAAAAAATGAAAAAGATTCTTCTACTGCCGTTGTTGGCGTTGTGTGTCGCTTGTAATGAGACACCAGAATTACGAAAAGTAGAATACAAAACAATGAAACTCCAGAAGGAGGATGTGACCTTGCACTATGGCTATGGCACAATTCTCCAGGGACAACAGGATGTCGATATACTCCCTCAGGTATCCGGAACTTTGATGGAAATCAAGGTAAAATCGGGAGAGAAGGTTAGGAAAGGCCAGACGCTTTTCATTATCGACCAAGTTCCTGCACAGGCGGAACTTCGTGTTGCTGAAGCGGATGTGAAAGTCGCTAAGGCCTCGGCAGCAACGGCAAAGATGAATCTTGAAAGCAAAAAAGACCTCCAGAGCAAAGGTATTATTTCGTCAGTTCAGGTCAAGAAGGCCCAGAACGAATATGAGACAGCCCTCGCTTCAATCGAGCAGGCAGAGGCCGTAAGGACCAATGCTCTCCAGGTTCTTTCATTTACAACTGTGAAGGCTCCTTGCGACGGTATCGTAGGTGACCTTCCTTATCGTGTCGGCGCACTTGTGAGCCCTAACATTACCACGCCTCTTACAACCGTAAGTGACAACAGGAACATCTATGCCTATATCTACCTCACTGAAAGTGAATTTCTCAGATTTTTTGAGGCGGACAATGGAGCTTCCATAGAAGAGATAATCAAGTCGCTCCCTCAGGTTGAACTCAAGACTTCAATCGGTACCATCTATTCTCAGAAGGGCCGCATCGAGAGTCTTTCGGGAGTCATCAATCGCTCTACCGGCACAATGATGGGCCGTGCAATCTTCCCTAACCCTAACGGGATTCTCCGCAGCGGCGGCGCAGGTGAGGTTGTGTTCCCATTCGAGGTTAAGGATGCAATCGTCATCCCTCAGTCAGCCACCTATACTCTTCTTGACAAGACTTTTGCCTACAAAGTGGTTGACAACAAGACAAAATCTGTGGCAGTTTCCGTGGTTTCTACAGATGACAATCAGAATTTCATCGTATTGGATGGACTTGCTGAAGGCGATGTGATTATCGCCGACGGAGCTGCAAATGTCAAAGAAGGCGAAGAGGTTTCTTACCAGTTGACATTGGAAAATCTCTAAAATTACGATTATGAAACTTGCGAAATTAGTTGACCGCCCTGTGCTGTCACTCGTGATAAGCCTGTTCATAGTCGTGATAGGCGTTATCAGTTTGCTCGGGCTTCCGATTGAGAAGTACCCGGACATCGCCCCACCTACCATCAGCATTGTGACCGTCTATCCAGGCGCGAGTGCCGACGTTATCCAGAAATCGGTCATAATGCCTATTGAGGAAGCAGTGAATGGCGTTGAGGATATGATGTATATTCAGTCAACTGCTTCCAATACCGGCCAGATTTATATCAGTGTGTATTTCAAACAGGGAACGAATGCGGACATGGCGGCAGTCAATGTGCAGAATCGTCTCGCGAAGGTGATGAGCCTCCTCCCTGCTGAAGTTACAAAGGTCGGTATAGCAGCTCAGAAGCAGCAGCCGTCAATGCTTCGTGCATTTGCAATTTACAGTCCTGACGAAAGGTACGACAGCAAGTTCCTCGGCAACTATGTCCACAACACAATCAAACCAGCAATCCAGCGTATCAGCGGTGTGGGTAATGTGGATGTGCTTGCCAACAAATACGGTATGCGTATATGGCTTGACCCTATCAAGATGCACCAGTTCGGACTTATCCCAAGCGATATCGTAGCCGTTCTCGGTGACCAGAATATAGAGGTCCCTCTTGGAACTATCGGTGCCAATTCACCTTCATCTTACCAATATACGATGAAATACAAGGGACGCCGTGTGAACGAGGATGAATTTGCCGATATGGTAATCAAAACCCTTCCTGACGGCGGTGTTCTCCGCATGGGTGATGTGGCTAAAATCGAACTCGGCCTGGAAGACTATATGTGGACTACATACGTGGGAGGAAAACCTTCTGCAGGTGCCATCATATATCAGACGGCCGGCAGTAACGCCACCCAGATTAACAATGACATCACAAAATATGTAAAGGAGGAACTCGACCTGCCCGAAGGAGTCGAATTCCTGGATATTCAGAATGGTAACGACTTCCTCTTTGCTGCGATTGACAATGTTGTCGAAACTCTCATAGTTGCGATTATTCTCGTCATCCTTGTGGTGTTCTTCTTCCTTCAGGACTGGAGGGCAACCCTCATTCCGTCAATCAGCCTTGTGGTTGCGCTCATCGGTACCTTCATCTTCCTTCAGGTCGCAGGCTTCACGCTCAACCTTCTCACGCTGTTCTCTCTCGTGCTTGTCATAGGTACGGTGGTTGATGACAGTATATGCGTGGTTGAGGCCGTTCAGGAGCGTTTTGAAGCGGGTTACAAGGATAGCAGGAAGGCGGCAATTTCGGCTATTTCAAATATATCCGGAGCCCTTGTGACCACTACCATAGTCTTCGTTGTGGTTTTCATCCCTGTAAGTTTCCTTTCGGGCACAAATGGTATTTTCTACCGCCAGTTCGGTCTTACAATGGCAGTTGCCGTCTGCATATCGACAGTGAATGCGATGACTCTTTCGCCTGCACTCTCCGCTATGCTTATGAGACCGATAGACGAGGAACACGAAGGCGCTTTCATCAGGTGGCTGCGCAAGGTTTACAACAAATTCTACAATGGCCTTTACAGCGCCTACGCAGGTGTTGCTCAGTTCTTCATCAACCACAAGGGCATTGTGGCAATATGTGTAGCTGCAAGTTGCGTTTGTCTTTTCCTTCTTATCAAGCATACCAAGACAGGTATGGTTCCGGACGAGGATAAGGGTTCTGTCTTTGTGGATATCACTTGCCCTGTCGGAACGAGCCTGAGCAAGACAGCCCAAATCGTAAAAGAGGTTGAAGAGGCACTCTTGACCATACCTGCAATAGACAAGACTTTTGCCGTTGCCGGTCAGGGCTTTATCTCGGGCGTCAGCAGCAACTGCGGTATGGTCTTCGTCAAACTCAAACCATGGGATGAGCGTAAAGGTGCCCTTTCCGGTGCGAATGCCGTGGCGTATTTCAGCATTCCTGTGGCTACCAAGCATATCAAGAGCGCCAAAGTATTCGCCATGACGCCTCCTATGATTGATGGTTATGGTACGGGTAGTTCAGTGGAATTCTGGCTTCAGGATACCGGAGACCACGATATTGTAGAATTTGCAAAAATCAATCGCGAATATTGCGAAAAACTGCAGCAGCGTCCTGAGGTTCTTACTGCCTATTGTACATACGAGGTCAACTATCCTCAGTATGTGGTGGACATCAACCCTGAGACCTGTCAGAGAAGGGGAGTCGCTCCTTCGACCGTGCTCAGCACAATCGGCAGCTACTATGGCGGTGCATACGCTTCAAACTTCAACCGATTCTCGAAGATATATCGTGTTACCCTTCAGGCAGATCCTACCACTATCGAAAACGAGAATGCCATAAACAATATCTATGTTCGTTTGGACAATGGAGAAATGGCTCCAGTAAGTCAGTTTATCACCATTAAGAAGGTCTACGAGCCTATGGAGCGTAAGCGTTTCAACCTCTACTCCGCAATTCCAGTAAATGCAATTCCTGCTTCGGGATATTCTTCGGGTGATGTGATTAAGGCAATCCACGAGGTTGCCGAAAGCGAACTTCCTCAGGGTTACAAAGTTGACTTCTCGGGTATGACAAGGGAGGAAAACAGTCAGAAGGGCGGTGGCCTCGGACTTGTTCTGGCTATCTGTATGCTCTTCGTCTATCTTGTTCTATCTGCCCTCTACGAGTCGTTCTTCATTCCGTTTGCAGTGCTTCTCACAGTGCCTGTGGGACTTTTGGGAACATACGTATTCGCGCAAAACCCTCTATGGTCAATCCAAAATGACATATACTTGCAGGTTGCAGTCGTCATGCTCATAGGTTTGCTTGCGAAGACCGCCATCCTGCTCACTGAATATGCCACTCAGTGCCGTGAGGCTGGTATGACGCTCAAACAGTCGGCAACTTTCGCGGCAAAGATGCGTCTCCGTCCTGTGCTTATGACGGTGCTTACCCTGATCTTCGGTATGATTCCTATGATATTCGCCACCGGTCAGGGCGCTAACGGAAACATCACCATCGGTGCGGCTTCGGTGGGCGGTGCATTGTTCGGAACTATCTCACTCCTTCTCTTTGTGCCTGCCATGTTCATATTCTTCCAGAGCATTCAGGAGAAGGTCAAGACTCTCAAATACAAACCTACGGAGGATTCCATCATCCAAGAGGAAATCGACAGGCTTGTAGCAGCAGGCGAACTCACCTTGCCTGATGAAATACTCAATCCAACGGAAAAGGAGGAAGAATAATGAAAATATACAGAATAATAGCAGGTATAGCGCTACTTGCAATGGTTTCTTCCTGTTCGCTATACAACAAATACCAGCGTCCGACCGAGTTACAGACAGACAATCTCTATGGCGATGCCGTTGAGGAAAACGGCGAGGAGACATTTGCCACTCTCTCTTGGCGCGAACTCTACACAGACCCTTGCCTTCAGGCTCTCATCGACAAGGCTTTGGCAAACAATACCGGAGTCAAGGTCCAGCAGTGGGCAGTCGAGTCGGCAAAGGCAAGTCTCACGGCAGGCAAACTCGGCTTCCTTCCTTCGCTCAACCTCAATCCGGAGATTGGTTATACCACCGGTTCGGCAGGCTCGAGCTGGGGCTACAAAATTCCTCTTGCGCTCACTTGGGAGATAGATATTTTCGGAAGCAAACTCAGCCAGAAAAGAATGGCGGGGGCTTCATATCAGGCACAGTTGGACCTTCAGCAGGCAGTTAAATCCCGTCTGATTGCAACAGTGGCGAGCAAGTACTATCAACTCATCGCATACGATCAGATTCGCAAGGTGATAATTGATGCGATTGCAGTGTGGAATAATATGATAACATCTTCAGAGGCCTTGATGGAAAACGGCTATGCAGACGCAATTGCAGTTTCCCAGTTCAAGGGACAGAGTTATGACTTCCAGGCCAATCTCCACAGTGTTGACGAGCTCATCGCTCAGGGAGAAATCGAACTTTGCGCCCTCCTTTGCGAGCCTCCTCACTCTATCGAGAGAAGCAACCTCATAGAATGTCCTTCTCCGCAGGTGTTGAAAACCGGTTTGAGTTCACAACTTCTTGCCAATCGTCCGGATGTGCGTCAGGCGGAAAGCGAACTTGCATATTTCTACCACGACAAGCAGCACGCTCTTTCGAACTACTTTCCTAAGTTCACCATATCTGCGGAGGCGGCCTTCAATGGTCAGTTCATCGCAACCTTCCTCGGCAGTCTTCTTCAGCCGATATTTGCTCAGGGGAAAATCGCCGCTGAACACAAGGCTGCAAAGGCTCGCTACGAACAGGCAAAACTCAATTTCCAACAGAAACTCATAGATGCGAGTGACGAAGTTGTCCTGGCTTTGAACCAGTGTACAAGGGCAGGGGAGAACTTTCACCTCCGCACTCTTCAGGTTGCAGAATATGAAAAGGCGGTCGAATTCAGCCGTACTTTGATGTTCAACGGCGAACGTACATATCTCGATGTCCTCATCGCAGAGACAAATCTTATCGACAAACAACAAACACTAATCAATGATCGTCTGGATGAGATGCTCGGTATTGTCAATCTTTACCTTGCTCTCGGAGGAGGTCATGAATAAAAACATAATATCATGAAAAAATTACTTTTATCTTCAATTCTTCTTGCTGCGACTTTCGTCCTCTCAGCTCAAAGTCCTCAACCGTTGCATCCTAATGACGGAAAGCAGTACACCACAGATTTGGATGTAACAGCTAAAACCTATGACCGCGGTCTTAAAGGTCCTAAAGTGATATTCTCTCCTAAAGGAACTCTTGCTCTTGGTGTGAAGGTGGCTTACTCTTCCGATAATGATAATACTGTACCATTCTTCGGAACATCTGCCGTGAATTACAAGACTCAAACCATCAGCGTAATTCCGCAGATTTTCTACACTTTCAAGCACAACCACGCCATCGGTCTTCAATTCGACTGGGACAGGTCATTGCACACTGCCACTAATAGCGAAATTCCGGGAGTCAGTACAGAGAAACTTACAGGCTTGAACTATACCAACATCTATACGGGCCGTATTGCATATCGCTGGTACAATCCTATCGCAAACAGCCGTCGTTTCGCCCTCACCTTGGGAGGTTTCCTCGGCTTCGGCGGTGGTGCAGGTCAAATGGAGAAAGTAAATGACAAAGTCAAAACAATTTATACAACCGACAATTTCAACTGCTCTCTCTACTTCTCTCCTGGTATTGCAATCGCTATCACCGGTATGACTATACTTGAGATTAGTCTTGAGGTTCTCGGTGTAACCTTCGACAGAACTATCCAAAAGGAAGATGGCAACGTTGTCGGAACCGTAAACTCATTCCAGGCACGTTTCAAACCAAACATCCTTTCACTCAAACTCGGAACATGCTTCCAGATTCCTCTCTATTAAACTAATATAATTGATATGACTATCCAGACAGAAAAAAACGGTAATGTCCTTACAGTAATTGTTGATGGAAGTATTGACACTGTAACCGCTCCAACATTGGAGAAAGAACTCGAAAGCCTTTACGAAGGTGCAGAGGAAATGATTATCGATATGGCTAAGGTGGACTATGTTTCCAGCGCAGGCCTTCGTGTCATTCTCGGCGCAGACCGTCAGATGAATGATCACGGCAAACTTATATTGAGGAATGTCATTGAAGATGTCAAGGAAGTGTTTGAGATGACAGGCTTTGATGAAATTCTTACCATAGAATAGTCATGGCAATTCGCCGGTTTCAGTACAATGGCGAGGAAGCCCTGTTGCTTCCCGCCAAGCGTGAGGCATTTGTAACCCTCAAGGATTGGCTGAATTCCATCGCCGATGAACTTTCCCTGCCGGATAAAACAAGGAAACAACTTCTCATCTCCGCAGATGAGATATTCACAAACATAGCGAGTTACGGTTATCCTTCGGGGGATGGTCACGCAAAGGTCATGGTAGAACTCGATACGGAAAATGAAGAGTTCTCCATAGTATTTTCAGACAAGGGCGTGCCTTACAACCCTCTCGAAACTCCCGACCCTGACCTTACCAAACCTATTGAGGAACGGGAGGCAGGCGGTCTCGGAGTATTTGTGGTAAAGAAGATGATGGATGTAGTCGAGTACCGCAGGGAAGAAGACTGCAACATACTCACACTCAAGAAAAAAATAGTCAGGTTATGATGCGTAACGGAATGAAAATGCTCTTCCAGAAGTGGCTGCTTGCAGTCGTTTCCGGAGCATCCATTGTAACTATCGCCATCTTCTGGTGGACGCAGACAACTATGGCCTGGGATGCGGGCGTGAATGTGCTTCGTATCAGATTGGATGATGCCAAGGAGGAGGTTATCCACAACCAGAAGAATCTGGAAAAGGTTATAAAAATTGCAGCCGATGCCGCTCTTGCTCAGGCAAAGACTTTTGCGCACATGGTTGCTGCCGACCCTTCCATCCTCAAGGATACAGCCAAACTGGAGATAATCAGACAGGATCTGTGGGTGGATGAACTCCACGTATCCGACAGCAAGGGTGTACTTATGGCGTGCATCCCAACATACGCCATAGGCTATGATATGGCAAGTTCTCCGCAGTCTGCAGCCTTTATGCCTGCTTTGACCGACAAGGATTTCGAACTTGTGCAGGAACTTCAGCCAAACGGAAGTCAGAACCGCTCCGTGCAGTATGCAGGTGTGGCACGAAAAGACAGGCCGGGCATAGTTCAGGTCGGTTACACTGCCCAGACAGTCGAAGAGGAAATGAAACTTGCCGATGTGAACTACATCGCATCGACCTTCCGCATAGGCAAGAACGGCAGGCTTCAGGTTATAGACAATCCTGATACGGAAAGCACCGAAGAGAAAATCTTCGAGGCTGAGGTTGAGGGCGAAAAGAGCCTGTGTATGTCAGTTCCTTGCGGAAAATATCTTCTTATCGGAAGTTATCCAGAGAGTGAAATGTACAGCGCGAGAAACTCTGTGTTGTGGGTCCTCATATTCGCAACCATAGTTCTTTTCACTGTCATCTTCTTCCAGGTTTCGTCCCTTCTCCAGACTGTGGTCATCAACGGAATTTCTTCGGTGAACAAGTCTCTCGAGGCAATTACTGCGGGCGACCTCAACGAAAAAATCTCGGTTAGGACGACAAGTGAGTTCCAGGCCCTCTCGGACGGAATAAACACCACTGTAGAGGCTCTCGAAAAGTCGATTGAGACCGAGGCAAAGCGTCTGGATGCCGAACTTGATATGGGCAGGACCATACAGGCTTCGGTGCTTCCTGTGAACTTTCCCGACACCGATAGATATTGCATAGGCGCGGGCATGTTCACAGCTAAGGAGGTCGGAGGCGATTTCTATGATTTCTTCAAGATAGGGGAGGACAAGGTCGCCGTGCTCATTGCTGACGTTTCGGGAAAAGGCCTGACTGCAGCCCTTTACATGATGGGTTCCAAGGCGTATTTGAAAGAGAGAATCATCAGTTCGACGCAAGGCCCTGCCACTGCCATTGAGCAGGTAAACAAGGAACTCTGCAACAACAACAGGGCCCACATGTTCCTCACTCTTTTTGCTGCCGTGCTTGACTTGAAAACAGGAGTGCTTACTTGCGTGAATGCAGGTCATAATCCTCCTCTTGTGCGCCATGCTGACGGAACTTGGGAATATCTTAAAATCAAACACTCCCTTCCTATCGGCATTTCTTCAAAATGTCAATACTTCAATATCGATATGAAGTTTGAAAGAGGAGACAGGCTCTTCCTTTACACTGATGGAGTGACCGAGGCAAAGAATGAGGACAACAAACTTTATGGCGAGGATCGTCTCCTTCAGGAACTTCGTTCCATGACCGGAACACCTATGGAACTTATAGGCAATCTCAAAGACAAGTTGGACGAATACTCTACCGGAGTGCCTCAGAACGATGATATCACAATGCTTGTACTCGACTATAAGAACGACTAACAACACTAATACAATAATGAAAAATACACCTACATATTTGGCTTTTAACCAGAGTGGCCAGATGGGACTGAAGGTCCTTGAAGAACTTAAAGAGGAATGTAAACATCCTTTGGAACTAAATACGGAACTCCTGCTTCAGATTGTCAAAGACAACAAAGACACTGAATATGGCAAAAAATACCATTTTGAGGATATTCACAGTATAGAGGATTACAGGAAGAATGTGCCTGTGATTACCTACGAAGACATTGCCGAATATCTCGAGAGAATGATGAATGGCGAAAAAAATGTGCTTATCGCCTATCCTTTTGACCACATGAACGAGACTTCCGGAACTATCGGCGCTCCAAAGGTGGTGCCTATGTCCGACAAGCAGTCCGATGTATTCAGCAGATACAACTATCTGCTCAATATGGGTCTTTACGAGAAATATCTTCCTGAAAAATGGAAGGAGGGAAGGGCTTTCTGCACCGCGAGCGGCAACTATAGGAAACTTCCTTCGGGCATTACCGTGGGAGAAGCTTCTTCAAAGGCTGCCGAGATGCTCAAAGGCGGCGCTGAGGAGTTTGATGCGATGATTCGCACCATGTTCACCTCGCCTATAGAAGGTCTCAACCCTGTTCCAGGCACTGACTCAAAATATATCCACGCACGTTTTGCCCTTATGGACAGGGATGTGCGCGGTATAGTAACGGGCTTCTATTCAGTGGCTGTGCTCTATCTTCAGTATATCTATGATAACTACAAGATGTTGATAGATGACATTGAAAAAGGTACGATTGACGAGAGCATAGACATTACCCCTGAGACTCGCGAGAGCCTGCTGAAAAAAATAACTCCGATGCCGGAGCGTGCGGCAGAACTCAGGGAAGCCTTCAAAGACGGTCCCGATCAGTATATCCCAAGGGTTTGGCCTGAAATGACTTATATCTTTGGTGTGGGTGGAGACGGATTCTCGATTTACGACAAGACCATAAGGGAAAGATATTCAGCCGACACTCTTACAAACTTCTTCGGAGGCATTACGGCATCTGAGGGCCTTTGGTCAGTTCCTTTCGAGCCTGAAAACCCTAACAGCGTGCTTTGCGTTAAGGGTGCATTCCTTGAGTTCCTTCCTGAAGAGGCCGGAGACGACTTTACTCAGGTTAAGAGCATAAACGAACTTGAAGAGGGCAAGATATATGAACTCATAGTCACCAACCTTGGAGGTTTCTACCGCTATCGTATGTCCGACTGCGTTCAGGTGACTGGTTTTTATGAAAACACACCTTGCGTGCAGTTCACCTATCGCCGCAACAGGACAATCAACCTTGCCGAAGAAAAGACCACCGAAAAGGCGCTTCAGGTTGCCGTTGAGGCTACTGCTAAAGAACTTGGCTTTGCTCTTGCAGATTTCTCTGTCTATCCTGACGGAGAGGCTACCCCAAGCAAATATGTCTTCCTCGTGGAGCCTCGAAGCGATGTGAGGAATGTGACGAGGGAGCAACTTCGTGAGAGCCTTCTTCGCCAGCTCAGCATAGCGAATCCGGTGTTCTGGGAGTGCTACGAGGACCATTGGCTCGATTTGGAAGCGTGGTTCCTGCAGCCTGAAACATCACTTCTCTACCGTGATATGATGGTGCGCAAAGGAGCATCTCTAAACCAGTTGAAGCCTGTGCGTGTCATTATGAACGAAAAGCAGAGAAAGTTCTTCTTCGCGCTCATCGACAAAGCAGTGAAATAATTTGGCTCGTTCAAAAACATCTTCCACTGAGGTTTACTTTAACGCCAAAGTCTATACTGCAGATTCTTCCAATCCGCAGGCAAGCGCCTTTGTTGTCCGTGCCGGAAATTTCATCTATGTCGGGGACGACAAGGGGGCTCTTGCATACGGCGAGGGAAAGAATCTCGGGGGAAGGCGTGTGCTGCCGGGTCTTGTGGAAAGTCATTGCCATGTAATCGGCTCTGCGGTAAACCCTGCAACTACATTTATCTTCGTGTCACCCGAGACTACAGCGGCAGAACTTCCGGAGGTGCTTGCGGAGAGTCTGAAAAGCCCGAAATTCAATAAGCAGAGGGTGCTCAAAGGTATGGGATTCAATCCCGGAGCAGACGTTTTCTGTGCGGCAGACATAGATAAAGCGGTGCCCGAGCGACCTTTCTTCATGTTCGGTGATGACGGCCACACTATGCTTCTCAATACCGCCGCCCTGCGATATGCCAATATAGACAAGAACACTCCTGACCCGACTCCCGGAGAGAGTTATTTCGTCAGGGACGAGAATGGCAATCCCACAGGTCTGGTTGTGGAAATCGAGGCTATGCTCTATGTCCGGGCCAATGTTCCCGAACTCCAGAATCTTTACAATGCTGCCGGAATCAAGGCATCCGTGAAGAATCTTACCCGCTATGGCTTTACGACCGCTTTTGATGCGGCAACATGTCAGGCGGACTCAAAGGTGATGGAGGTTCTAAGGAAGATGGACTCCCGTCACGCGTTGAATATCCGCTGCCACACATCTTTCATCTACGCTGGCGAGGAAGCCTTGCCTCTTGAGGATGTTATGGAGGCTCTCAAAGAACAAAGGGCCAAATTTTCTTCCGAAAGACTCATACCCGACACTCTGAAAATGATAGCGGACGGCACTGTGGAGAACCTTACAGCCCATCTTGCCGAGCCATACGAAGGTGTTAATGAGGAAAACTATGGCAGCGAACTTCTCTCTCTCGAGGAAATGTGCAATGCGGCAAAGGCGGCTTCGGAGGAAGGTTTCAATGTCCACATTCACGCCATCGGAGATGCTGCAATCGACAAGTCTATTACAGCCCTTTCAAGCATAGGCCCTTCAAAGGGTACCAAGACAATAGCCCACAACGAGGTTTATAACGAGGCTCTCAAGGAAAGGCTTGTAAAGGAGGGGGACATATTCTACCAGACCACGCCTTATTGGACTATTGCCGATGAAAATGTAGCCCTCAGGTATCTCGGAGCGGAGAGGTACAAAAATCTTTTCCCAATAGGCTCGCTTGCTCTCAAGGGGGTAAAGGTCGCCTTCGGATCGGACTCTCTTGACGGAGAAGTCGGCCTGAGTCCGTTTGTGGGGATATTTCTCACAGTCCACAGGGGAATGGACACGACAGGACTTTCGCTTCCGGGCAGAGAAGAAGGAATAAGCATTGAAGAGGCAGTTAATGCCTACACAATTTCCGGAGCTGAACTTCTCGGGGCTGCAGATAAGGTCGGCAGCATCACATCGGGCAAGAAAGCCGATTTCATCATCCTTGACAGGGATATATTCTCAATACCTCTTATTGAACTTTTTGATACGATAGTGGAAGAAGTCTATCTCGACGGAGAGAGGATCTACAAGGCTGCCCCCGATTCAGTTCCATTCGAGACTGAAGAGGCTCAGTACGCCATTGACCTTATCAAAGGCAAACTAATCTGAATAGAGTAGTGGAGCTGGGCGGACTCGAACCGCCGTCCAAACAACTCACCCCAATGCTTTCTACATGCTTAGTCATCCTTTGATTGTCGGGAGAGAACTGCCGGAGGACGGGCCATTCAATCCTTATCCTTTTGTCTTAGCCCGTTTTAAAGGAATGAGCGGGAGCGGGCGGGCCCAGATGATACCCAGATGTGCAGGAGGGGTCGCCAGTGTCCTGCCTGGATACTCGTTCGCCGGAACTCTTGCCCGGAGAATTAAGGAGTCTTATCTAAAGACTACGCAGCGAGTGCATAAGAGTTGTTGCCAACTAATTGTTTGAGAGTTGGATTTAACGGGCTTGGCTCACAATGCCCGGCATGCTTACAAAGAGACATAGATGCTGTCAAAACCAAAACAGCCCCATTTTGTAATTGCTGCAAAGATACAATTTTTTTCTTATCTTTGTAAGAACCATATAAAAGTAACACGCAATGGACGAAAAATACATTCTCTCCCTTGACCAGGGGACGAGCAGTTCAAGAGCGATAGTTTTTGACGAAAAGGGAAATGTTTGTTCATCTGCACAGATGGAATTCACTCAGATATTTCCTAAACCGGGCTGGGTTGAGCACGACCCGAAAGAAATCTGGTCTTCTCAAAATGCAGTTATTGCAAGTGCAATTTCAAAAATCGGAATCAGCGGCAGGAACATAGCCGGCATAGGTATTACCAACCAGCGTGAAACCACAATTGTCTGGGACGCTGCCACAGGCGAACCGGTGTATAACGCCATTGTATGGCAGGATCGCAGGACATCCGAATTCTGCGACAGCCTCAAGGCTCAGGGGCTTACCGACCTGATAAGGAAAAAGACAGGTCTGATTATCGACGCATATTTCAGCGGCACAAAAATTCGCTGGATTCTCGAGAATGTGCCGGGGGCAAGGGAAAAGGCGGAAAAGGGGCTGCTCCGTTTCGGTACGGTCGATACCTGGCTTATCTGGAACCTCACTCGCGGAAGGGTGCACGTAACCGATGTTTCAAACGCTTCGAGGACCATGCTCTTCAATATCAACACTCTCCAGTGGGATAAGGAACTGCTTTCGCTTCTGAACATCCCTGAAAGCCTTATGCCTGAGGTGAAGTCTTCGTCTGAGGTATATGGTCATACGGTGTCAACTATTTTTGCTCACGAAGTGCCTATTTCGGGCATTGCAGGAGACCAGCAGGCTGCCCTTTTCGGACAGATGTGTACCGAGCCGGGCGCTGTCAAGAACACTTACGGCACAGGTTGTTTTCTTCTTATGAACACAGGCGAAAAGCCTATCGAAAGCAAGAACAACCTCCTTACAACCATCGCTTGGAAGATTGACGGCAAGGTGAATTACGCTCTCGAAGGCAGTATTTTCGTTGCCGGCAGCGTGGTACAGTGGCTTAGGGATGGTCTTGGCATCATCCATTCGAGCAGCGAAATAGAGGCTCTTGCAGAGAGTGTTCCGGACAACGGAGGAGTTTATTTCGTGCCTGCGCTCACAGGTCTCGGCGCTCCTTACTGGGATCAGTATGCAAAGGGAAGCATCAATGGAATCACCCGAGGCACAACCGCCGCACACATCGCAAGAGCTGCCCTTGAAGGCATAGCATTCCAGACTATGGATATAGTTGAGGCCATGAAGAAAGACAGCGGCATTGCTCTTTGTGAACTCAAGGTGGATGGCGGCGCTTCCCGAAACAACCTCCTTATGCAGTTCCAGGCGGACATTCTCGATTGCGAGGTCATCCGTCCTCAGATTACTGAAACAACCGCCCTCGGAGCAGCCTTCCTTGCAGGTCTTGCAGTAGGCTATTGGAAGAACATAAATGAAATCAAGGGAATTTGGGCTGTTGAGGCAAGGTTCGAGCCTAAAGACCCACAGTCTGAAGCAAAGAAGGGCTGGAAAGAAGCTGTATCAAGAACATTAACCAAATAAAAATTTATAATTATGTATTCATTTTGGATTCAAAGTCTGTTTGAACTTATCGGCACAATGGTCCTCGTCCTTATGGGTGACGGAGTTGTAGCCTGCACATCGTTGAACAAAAGCAAAGGTCAGGGAGCAGGTTGGGTCGTAGTGACACTTGCCTGGGGTTTTGCAGTTATGTGCGGTGTATTCATCGCCGGACCTTATAGCGGAGCCCATCTCAATCCTGCAGTTACAATAGGTCTCGCTGTAGCCGGCTCGTTCAAGTGGGCTTGGGTACCGGGTTTCATCATTGCCCAGATGGCAGGTGCAATCCTCGGAGGAGCTCTCGTCTATGTTTATTATAAAGATCAGTTCGATGCTACCGAAGACAAGGCAACAATACTTGGCGTGTTCTGCACCGCTCCTGCAGTGAGGAATCTTCGCCGCAACTTCATCTGCGAATTTATCGGGACCTTCCTCCTCGTGTTTGTCATCCTTGACTTCTCGACAAAGGGCAATACCCCTGTTGTAGGTCTCGGCGCACTCGGAAGCCTTCCTGTGACTATGCTCATTATGGCTATCGGTATGTCTCTCGGTGGAGCAACAGGTTATGCAATCAACCCTGCACGTGACCTCGGTCCTCGTATTGCTCACGCCCTTCTTCCTATCAAGAACAAAGGCGGCAACGACTGGGAGTACAGCATCGTTCCGGGTCTTGGCCCTGTTGCAGGTGGCGTCTTTGCAGCACTTTTCTTCCTTCTAATTTATAAGGTGATTCTTTAACTATGAATAGAATTAAAATTGTATTTGTTGCTGCTCTGACAGCCCTTGTGTCTTCTTGCTCTTCCAACGAGCCTCAGTATGCAAACCGTGCCGAGAAGATTGTCGCTGAAATTCACAATCCTTCTTCAAAGTATGTAGTTGTCGCTTCCCACAGGGGAGACTGGAGAAATTATCCTGAGAACTCCCTCGAGGCAATAGAGTCAGTCATCAGAATGGGTGTGGACATAATGGAACTCGACCTCAAACTCACAAAGGACTCTGTTCTTGTACTTTGTCACGACAAGACCATTGACCGTACCACTTCGGGAAAGGGCAAGGTCAGCGAACTTACATACGAAGAAATTCTTCAGTATGACCTCAAGCGTGCCCACGGAGTCAAGAAACCCGGAGTGAAAATGCCTACTCTCAAGCAGGCTCTCGAGGTTTGCAAAGACCGTATATGCGTGAATGTTGATCAGGGTTATGAGTATTGTGACCTCGTGCTTGCAATCACTGAGGAACTTGGAGTCACAAACCAGATTCTCATCAAGGGCAAGAAAATGCCTGAGGTGGTGGCTGAATTTGAGGCTGCTCACAGCAATAATATGATGTATATGCCTATTGTTGACATTCAAAGTGAAAGCGGCAAGGCTCTTTTTCAAGCTTATAAGGATCAGGGTATTGTGCCTCTTGCATACGAAATCTGCTGGGATTCAAATGCTCCGGAGGTTAAGGAATGTATGGACTATGTAGTTTCATCAGGCTCTAAACTCTGGGTTAATTCCATTTGGGCTTCGCTTTGCGGAGGACTTGACGATGACCTCGCATACGAGCAGGGAGCGGACAAGGTTTACAAGCCTCTTCTCGATATGGGAGCAAGCATTATCCAGACAGACCGTCCTGCCTTCCTCATCCACTACCTTCGTTCAATCGGCCGTCACGATTAAGAAGCCGTTAAAATCTAATCTCGGTTATGGGTTTTATTTCGAAATTTTATGGCATATCAGCCCCTGCAACGACTCTTCTTCCTGAGGAAAAACAGCAGAGGGTATATAAGAGAGACCGCATTCAGGCCTTTATAGCCGGTACTGCGGGCTACAGCCTCTACTATGTTTGCCGCACATCCCTCAATGTGGTCAAGGGAGGTATTCTTGACAGTGGTCTGCTGACGGCGGCTCAACTCGGTACAGTGGGATCTTGCCTCTTCATTGCATACGCAGTGGGCAAGTTCATCAACGGCTTCCTCGCAGACTATTGCAACATCAAGAAGTTTATGGCTACCGGCCTCATCGTTTCGGCATTTGTAAACTTCTGCCTCGGAGCCATCGGCCTCGTCAGTGCAGGAACGGAGTCAAGTGTGGCTGCCGCTTCGGTATTCGTAATGTTTGCCATTATGTGGGGAGTTAACGGATGGTCTCAGAGTATGGGAGCGCCTCCTGCTATCATATCCCTCTCCAGATGGTTCCCTCTCAACATAAGGGGTACATTCTACGGGTTCTTCTCCGCGAGCCACAACTTAGGCGAATGGCTGTCCTTCCTCTTTGTAGGTCTTCTCGTATCTATGGCCGGCTGGCAGTGGGGCTTCTTTGGAGCATCCATTGCAGGCGTTATCGGCGTCGTCATCATACTTTTCTGGTTGCACGACACACCTGAAAGCAAGGGACTCAAGCCTGTCGAGGTGATGTCGGGAGAAATGACCGAAGAAGAATATCAGCAGAAAATTGCATCTTCTGCAAAGACTGCAGAGGAAAAGGCTGCCGAGAAGAATGAGACATCAAGGATTCAGAGAGCTGTTCTCAGGAACCCGGGAGTATGGATTCTCGCTCTCTCAAGTGCCTTTATGTATATGAGCCGTTATGCAATCAACAGTTGGGGTATCCTTTTCCTCGAGAAAATCAAGGGATTCAGCACTGTCGAGGCTTCTACGATTATCTCAATAAACGCCCTTCTCGGTATCATAGGTACAGTTGTTTCCGGCTGGATGTCTGATGTTCTTTTCAAGGGTGATAGGAAATATCCTGCCTTCTTTGCTGGTGTGCTTGAGGCAATCGCCCTTGCCCTCTTCCTCTTCGGAGGTAATAGTTGGTTCGTGAATGTGACTGCCATGGTGCTTTTCGGTATCGCTATCGGTGTGCTCATCAGTTTCGTTGGTGGTCTTATGGCAATCGACCTCGTGCCACGCAAGGCCACGGGAGCCGCTCTCGGTATTGTAGGTATGGCATCATACGCTGCTGCGGCAATCCAGGACATTGTTTCCGGACAACTCATCGACAAGAACATAGCCTTTGAC
This sequence comes from Bacteroidales bacterium, assembly GCA_021443515.1. GTDB lineage: Bacteria > Bacteroidota > Bacteroidia > Bacteroidales > UBA932 > Cryptobacteroides. The sequence continues at coordinate 21,399 of JABUTT010000233.1, read as the reverse complement.
TATGTATATAATGCTGCCGGAGATTATATGGAACCGATGGTGACATACGACTTCTCGATAGTTTCCTGGTTCTGGCTTGGAGCTGCGATTATCTCGTTCCTCCTCCCGGTACTCAACTGGAAGAGAAAGCAACAGGAGATATAAAACAAAAGATGGTGGCCGTTTGGTCACCATCTTTTTTCTATTTGTTTAGCTTATGCTAACTTGTTGATGTAAACAGCAAGACCTGATTTGAGGTTGGCTGCCTTGTTTGCATGAATGACACCGATTTTAGCGAGTTTGTCAATCATTGCGTAAACCTTTGGAGCTGACTCAAGGGCAGCTGCCTTGTCTGTAGTGTTTCTGAGAGCGCGGATAGCGTTTCTCGTTGTTTTTGCATAATACTTGTTATGCAGGCGGCGGCGTTCATTCTGACGCACGCGCTTAAGCGCTGATGGATTATTTGCCATATTATTATTTTTTTATTTTTCGTAGTGGGTAGGGGAATCGAACCCCTATTGCAAGAATGAAAATCTTGAGTACTAACCGTTATACGAACCCACCGAAATTCCATTGGCCTTTTCAAAAAGCCTAAAAGGACTGCAAAGATAGTAAATATTTTGTAGCAGTCAAAATTATTTTTCTTCTTTTTCTTCAGCCACTATAGGAGAATAGGAATAGAGAATGGATTCAACCTGGCGGAGAAAGTGTCTTTTGTCATATTTCGGAGCATAGACAAAGGCCTCTATTGCGATGACCTCCTTACCGTCAGGAGAGTAGAAAGAGTGGGAAACGAAAGGTCCTCCCATATAGTCGTTCTTGACATCCCAAAGTCCTCTCATCTCTGCGAAACTGCGTCCTTTGTACTTGAGATACCTCACATCTGCGAGAGGATGACCATTCTCGTCCACGCTCGTGGTGAGGTAGGTGTTCTCGAACATTCCCGGAACATTGGTCTTCATTATTTCGTTCCTTGCGGCGATAAGGTTGTCCTTGCTGAACTCTATTTCGTGGTTGGTTGCAGGATAGCGATAGAGGAAGATGCACTGCTGAATGTTGTTCGGCTCGTAGGTAATCCAGATAAAGTTGTGGGAGATTTTCTTGGCCCTATAGCCTGAAGGGAAATACATATCCGCTCCGAACTCTTCTTTAATGAGGTCGTGGAGACTTGGTTCCTGATATTTTATTGTATTTGCAAGGATACGGTCGCGCTCCTGCTGTTCGAAAGCGAAGAGGATTTTTTCGGAATTCTGCTTGAAAAGCTTTGTGAGGTCCTCGCTGCTTGACGCCGTGAGATAAACAACTATTTGTGGCTGGGCAAATACGTTGTAATGCAGTTCCATCTTTGGCTCGGTCACATCCGAAGAAACGTATGTTATGATAAGATTGCGGTGAATCTTGAACATATTCGTAAAGTTGGACGGAGTGATATTGGTGAGGTCGTAAAGAGGCTCTGATTGCGGAAGGAAAGGACAGTCGGAAGCAAGAACTTCCCTCACTGCATTTCCGAACGCTCCATCCCAGGACGGTTTTTCGGCAATCACATAAATTTCGCCTGCCTTGCCGCTTACCATAGGAAGTTTGGTTGCACGAGTCTTACAGCCCGAGAAAACGACTGATGCTGCAAGAAGAACAAATAACAATACTCTTTTCATATAATTTATCTGTTGATTAACATTGAAATATCATTGCCGAAAGCGAGGAACATCAGCAGCATTATCAATATGAGGCCGATGTACTGTGCGATAATCTGTGTCTTGTCGCTGACTTTGTGACCGATTATCATCTCGATAATCAGGAAGAGGATGTGGCCGCCGTCAAGCACAGGAATAGGCAAAAGGTTCATCACTGCGAGCATTATACTGAGCAGGGCGAGGATGGACAAGAAGGAATACCAGTTCCAGACGGACGGGAAAACGCTTCCGATGGAAATGAAACTGCCCACGCTCTTATAGGCTCCGGACGAAGGTGTGGCGACGAGGCGCAAGTCCTGAAGGTAACTTCCGATGGTTGAGAAAGCTGTCTTGACTCCCTGAGGTATGGCCTGGGCGAAATTGTACTCTTTGTAACGCACGATGTCGGGCATCTTCGTGAAAACTCCGATATGACCGATTGAATCCACCTTAACATTGAGAGTAATAGTGTCCGCACCTCTGACCACTTCCGCCGCGATTGTCTCGTAAGAATGTTTCGCAAGTTCAATTCTTCCGTCCTGAAGATAAGGGGTCGGTACTCCGGCAATTGAAATGATTTTATCGCCTTTCTGCAGAACTTCATTGTCCTTCACTGCCACGGAGTCAATGATGAATTCCACGGCAGGGGAGAAGACCGCGGGAGTCTTGAGAAGATTGCCGATGTAGGACTCGTCTATATAGACTTTAACTGTGTCCGAGCCTCTTAGAACTGAGACTTTTTCCACCTTTCTTCTCGCTATGTCGGCCTGAAGCGTACCAAAATCCTCGGGCTCATAATCATCGAGGGAAATTACCTTGTCTCCGGTCTTGAAACCCATTTCAGTGGCAAGAGGGGAGGCGTAGATTTCGCAATCCTTGTTGGAAATGTAACTCGATCCCCAGGTAAATGTGATGACAATGTAAAGAATGATGGCAAGGATGAAGTTGTTGAGCACGCCGCCGAACATCACTAAAAATCTCTGCCAGGCCGGACGGGAACGGAACTCCCATTCTTCAGGCTCGTGATTGAGGCTTTCCCTGTCGAAACTCTCGTCTATCATTCCCGATATTTTGCAGTAACCTCCGAGAGGAAGCCAGCCTATGCCGTATTCGGTTTCGCTCTTTTTGGGTTTGAACTTGAAGATAGCCTTTCCTCCTATGTCAAAGAAGAGATAGAACTTTTCCACCCTTATTCCGAATACCTTTGCCCAAAAGAAATGGCCCAACTCGTGGATTATCACGAGTATGCTCAAGGCGAGAATAACTTGTATGGTTTTGAATAGAACGACTATCATGTTAAATCAGGCTGCGGGTGAATTCCAAAGTTTCTTTATTGCAACTGAAGATGTCCTCAAGTGAGGGGTTTTCCACGAAAGTAAGGGTGTTCATAGCCTTCTCCACCAGTCGAGGAATGTCGTAGAAGCCTATTTTCTCACTTAGGAAGGCGGCGACTGCAACTTCATTTGCGGCGTTCATTATGCAGGGGAGATTGCCCTTTTTCAGAGCCGCTTCCCTGGCAAGGGCAAGGCAAGGGAACTTGTCCATATCGGGGGCATAGAAGTCGAGATGTCCGAGTGCCGTAAAGTTCAGGCTCTGCCCGCTCACAGGCCTTCTCTGAGGATAGCATAGCGCGTAGGATATAGGCTCGCGCATATTCGGATGACCAAGTTGGGCCACGACCACGCTGTCGTCATACTCCACCATTGAATGTATTATGCTTTGTGGATGTACCAGAACCTCAATCTGCTCAACTCCCACACCGAAAAGATGAACCGCCTCGATCACTTCGAGTCCCTTGTTCATCATCGTAGCCGAATCTATGGTAATTTTGTTGCCCATGGACCAGTTGGGATGGGCGAGGGCGTCTGCAACCGTGCATTTTGCGATTTTTTCCTTATCCCAGGTACGGAAAGGTCCGCCTGAGGCTGTGAGGAGAATTTTCTTGAGATTGTTTCCCCTGCTGCCTTCGAGACACTGGAAGATTGCCGAATGTTCGCTGTCAACAGGCAGAATCGGGCATTTGTTTTCAAGCGCAAGACTCATCACTATGCTCCCGGCCGCCACGAGTGTCTCTTTGTTGGCGAGAGCTATTGCCTTGCCAGCCTTTATTGCGGCAACCGTTGAAGACAGGCCTGCAAAGCCGACCATGGCAGTAAGCACGATGTCGATACTTTCCATCCCGACTGCATCGCAAATGCTCTCCTCTCCTGCAAAAACCTTTATAGAAGTGCCTTCAAGCAGCGTTTTGAGTTCTTCGTATTTAGCCTCGTTTCCGATAATTGCCATATTTGCATCGAACTCTCTGGCTTGGGCGGCAAGAAGTTTCGTGTTGTTTCCTGCCACAAGGAGTTCAACCTCGAACAAGTCGGGATTCTTCCTGACAACATCGAGGGCTTGAGTTCCTATTGAACCTGTCGAGCCGAGTATTGCTATACGGCGTTTCATTAGAAGTTGATGTAAAGTTCAGGATTGACAGGTGAGCCTTTGTACCAGATTTCAAGGTGGAGATGGTCTCCGCTTGAAAGCGAGCCGGTCGAGCCCACAATGGCTATAGGTGTGCCTGATGAAACCTTGTTTCCGGCATCCTTGAGAATCTTTGAAGCGTGTTTATAGACGCTTATTATGTCTCCTTCATGCTGAATCATCACTACATAGCCTTGCTGCTCGGTGTAACCTGCAAAGGTCACTGTTCCATCGAGTACGCTCTTGATTACGCTGCCTTTTGCAGTGGCTATGTCGATTGCATTGTGGGATGCGCTGAATTTTTGTGAAATTACACCTCTTACAGGTGTGAAGAACAGAACACCTTCAATAGGAAGCACTCTTTCGTTCACTCCGCCCGAGAGGGAGAATTGTTCTTCTCCCCGAACTCTTTGGCGTATGATTGAATCCTTAAGGCTGAGTTCTTCCCCTGTTCTGACTTTTGCCGCGATGCGCACGATGCTGTCAACCGCTATAGGACTTTCGTTGTTGAGCGCACGGAGAATATTCTCCGAATAGAGTTCCCAAACGCTCACAACCCTCTGGAGAGAATCCACGCGGATTTTGTTCTGGATGATGGTGCGGCGTGTGCGTGCATCCGGATAGCCCGGGATGGTATTCCTGATAGGAGTGAAGGCTATGAGAACATAAAAGAGGGCTATGATGCCCACAATGGCCAGGGTGCTGTACATAATCAGTTCCCGTCGAGTGCATGTAAGGAAGCCGAGAACCTCGTGGGTATCGGCGTTGAATGCGGAGAAGCGGAAGTTCTTAACTGACTTCACCTTGCCTTTTTTTATTTTGCGTTTTTTGTCTTTCATTCAAAAATGCGTAACTTTGTGCTTCTATGGAGAGATTATTGGGAATAGACTTCGGCCGTAAGCGCGTCGGCTTGGCACAAAGTGATCCGTTGGGGATATTCGCGTCCCCGCTGGAAACCGTTCCTACTGCAAAGATAATAGATTATCTTAAAACTTACATTGAAAAAGAGCCTGTAAAAATGTTTGTTGTGGGTTATCCCGTGAATATGAACGGAGCCCCATCGGAAGCGGCGGCTGATGTGCAGGGTTTTTTGACCAGACTGAAGAAGAATTTTCCCGAAATACCGGTCACTCTCGAGGATGAGAGATTTACCTCTGTCCTTGCCCATAAGGCTATGATAGATGGAGGAATGAAGGCTTCGGATCGTAGGAACAAGATGAATGTCGATAAAATCTCCGCAAGTATAATTTTGCAGTCCTATATGGACAGAGTCAAAGAGTAAAAAAGCATTATGATTAAGCCAATATATCTTTTGGGTTCGTCGGTCCTCAGAGATGTCGCAAAGGAAGTGGACCTCAATGATAAGGAGGGCATAGCAGCCCTGATACAGGATTTGAAAGACACTCTCAAGGCTTCGGAAGGAGTCGGACTTGCTTCTCCTCAAATCGGGGTTTCAAGCAGGGTGGTGATTGTCAACGGAGACGATCTCAAGGACACCTTCGACTATCTTGAAGGCTTCGAGAGGGTGATTATAAACCCTGTGATAGTGGAGGAAAGCGAAAAAATCAGCGAATATGAAGAAGGCTGTCTCAGCGTGCCCGGAGTTTATTGCAGCGTTCGTCGTCCCGCCTCCATCAAACTCGAGTACTACAACGAAAATCTCGAAAAAGTCAGTGAGGAATTTTCCGGCTTTGCCTGCCGTATGGTGCAGCACGAGCTTGACCACCTTGACGGAGTTGTCTTCGTGGATAAGGTCGCGCCCATACGCAAGAAAATCATCGCAAAAAAACTCCAAAGCATCTCCAAAGGCAATATCCACACTAAATATAAGTCTAAAATTTAGGAACTAAAAACTAAAGATCATGGGAGCATTTCATGCATACGACATCCGCGGTATCTACAATGTCGATTGGGACAGGGACACCGCCTACAAAGTAGCTTATTTCATACCTGAACTTCTCGGCACAAAAAAGGTGCTTCTCGGACATGACTGCAGGGTTTCATCAGATGAAATTCACGATGCGGCAGTGCAGGGACTCACCGATGCCGGAGCAGATGTTTATGACATAGGCCTTTCTTCCACACCAATGGTGTATTTCGGAACTGCGAACTACGGTTTCAAGGCTTCCATCCAGATAACTGCATCTCACAATCCTGCCGAGTACAACGGTATGAAGGTTTCTCGTGAAAACGCTCTTCCGGTAGGCTATGACACAGGTCTCGGCACAATCAAGGCTTGGATTGACGAGGGTAAGCCTACTCCTAAGGCGGCAGTCAAGGGAAAGGTAGTGCCTTTTGAGATTATGGAAGACTATCTTGCCTTCCAGCGCAAGTTCCTTCAGGATTATTCGAACATCAAAATTGCGATGGACCTTTCCAACGGTATGGCAAATCTCTTCGCAAAGAAAATCTTCGGGGACGCTCCGGAGTACCTCTATGACACTCTTGACGGCCGCTTCCCTAATCACGAACCAAACCCTCTCAATGTTGCCAATTGCCGTGACATTATGGCTCTCGTAAAGAAAATAGGTGCCGATGCGGGTGTAATCTACGATGGCGATGCCGACAGGGTTATGTTCATCGACAACAAGGGCGAATTTGTTTCTCCTGACCTCGTGATTGCACTTCTCGGACATTATTTCCTCGAAAAACAGGGACGCAAGGGCAAGGTAATACAGGACATCCGTTCTTCAAAGGCGGTTGGAGAGTATATCGCGCCTATGGGTGGAGAAATTTTCACGTGGAAAGTGGGCCGTGCATTTGCCGCTCCAAAACTCCGCGAGATTGACGGCATCTACGGCGGCGAACTTGCAGGCCACTACTACTTCAAGGATTTCTTCTATTCTGACAGCGGTCTTCTCGCCTCAATCCTCGTGCTAAACATCGTAAGCGAACTCAAGACCAAGGGCGTAACCTTCGCTGAGGTTATTGCAAAGATTCGTGGCTATGAGAATTCTGGCGAGATTAACTTCCGTATCGACCGCAAGGCTGAGGCTATGGATGCAGTCCGTGACCACTTTGTTGCAAAGGAGACTCCTACAAAGACTATGGACTTTGACGGCTACAGGGTAGAGTTCCCTCAATGGTGGTTCAACATCCGTCCTTCTAACACCGAGCCTTATCTCCGCCTCGTTTGTGAAGCCACTTCAAAGGCTCTCTTGGATGAGAAATTAAGCGAAATCAAGTCGATTATCGCGAAATTTGAGTAGAATTTCCTCCGAAACTTCAAAATTTTACAGAAAAATCGAAAAAAATCAAAAATTTTTCAAAAAAGTTTGTCACATTTCGGCCTGAACCTGCATCTATATAGTGGTTTAGGTTTTAGTACAAAAGATAACCCCCTTCGCAGGCTCAGCCGGAAGGGGGTTATTTTAGTTTGTTTAAGTGGTCTGTTTTAGAATCTCGGGCCACCCATGCCGGGACCGCCGTGTCCGCCGCCCGGACCTCTGCCTTTCGAAGCGTTGTTAAAGTTTCCGAAACGCCATGTAAGCGAGAGTATGATGTAACGACCGAGGGTGTTGTTGTAGGTCTCCTCGTGGTAGTTTTCATTATCTGTTACAGAGAGGTTGCGAGCCTGATTCAGGAGGTCATAGCCTTTGAGCGCGAGAGTGAGTTTCTTCTTGAGAAGGAGTTTTGTAATCTCGGCATTGAGTGTAACCTGATTTGCCTGTGGAGTCGTGTAGCCTCTGTACCAGTTGAAACGGCAGTCTGCACTGATGTTGAAGTCGAGAGGAAGACTCCAGTTGAATGAACCCTGAACCTGATTGCTCCAAGTCTGTGTAGGAGCGACAGTCTTGATTGAGTACCAGCTCTGGTTGAGTCTTACGCGACCTCCGAGAGTAACCTCGATTACATCGCTGCGGTAGGTGAAACGAATACGCTCGTTAACGGTCAGGCTGTTGGTGTTGCTCTCATCGAACATCCCCGCCCTGTTTGCATTGAAATCTGCATTGAAGAGGTCGTAATCCATTTCGGCAGTCTTTGGGTTGAAGTATTTGCTTGTGTTAAGCCCACTGTTGCCGATGTATGATATTGAATTTGAGAAAGAGATATCGGTACCGTTAAAGAAAGAGAAGTTGCTCTTTGCAATAGGAGTGTTGTACATCACGAAAACAGAAGCATTCTTCTTGCCCTTTCCGTTCACAGGCATAGTGTATTGCACGCCGTCTGCGTCGTACCATTTTGCCGAAACTATGCCGTCCTGGATAATGCCTCCGCTGAGCATTACGTTCACAGAAGAGAAGTTCTTCTTGTTTGTGTAACCGTAATTACCCCTGATTGAGTGATTGAAATAAGGTTTGAGGTAAGGGTTACCGAACGAGATGTTGAGAGGGTCGGTATTGTCCGGAACAGGAATGAGTTGTGAGGTTGAAGGCTGCTGGCTGCGACCGAAATAACGGAGCCTGATTCTTGAGTTCTCGCTGAATTCGTAAGAAACCATGGCGTTAGGTGACCAGTTGTGTGACCAATAGTCGTATTTAACGTCCTTGCCTGCCCTTGTGGTGTTGTTCACGGTGTGTGTAGGCTGATAAGAAGCACCAATCTGAACGCGTGTGTTGCTCTTCTGGTACATGAAGTTCACACCTACATTATGGTTCTGAGCCTTGTTGTCGATATTGTTTGAATAAGCCTCGTTATATGTCAGCTTGCTGCCTTCCATATCGTAGGTCTTCTTCTCTGAGAAGTTCTTGTTCCAGGTATAACTATAGTTAGCTTCGAGGTAGAAGTCTCCTCCGAGAGGTTCCGTATAGACGAGCCTTCCGGTGAGGGATGTAGTCCTGCCTTTTTGGTCAACAGTCTGGTTGGTGAGGCTGTCCTTCGCTTCGAGAGTTTCCTTATCGTAGGTAGTCTGGGTATTGTGAATCTGTCCGTTAAGACTGTTGGTTCCAATAGAGTAGCGGGCCATGACGGATATTGTTCTGCCCTGCTTCTGTCCTATCTTTTGGCGGTAGAGGAGGAACCCTGAGAAGGTGTTGTTCCTTGTGTCACCGAAGTTCTTTGAGTTACCCTTGTTCACTCCAGATATCTCTCCGCTTTGGGAAGCGTTGTCCGTTGTGTATGTGTTGGTGTCGCTGTAATAACCCTTTCCGAAATTGAACTGAGGCTCAAAGAGTATGGATGTCTTGTCTGAGATTTTCCAGTCTGCGCGAATGCCGAAACGATGTCCGTGGGTGTAGTTCGAACTTTGTCCGTCCGAGTTGTAGAGGAGTTTCGTACCATCCTGCTTGTAGGTGGTCTTGTCGGTCTTTTCAATCACCTGCTTGTCGGAATAGTTGTAGAGGTAGTTTCCGGCAAGGTCGAGTTTGTTGTCGAGAAGGCTGAATACGGCATTTGCACCTACCATCCAGGACGTGGTGATACCGTTGCTGCGGCCACCGAATCCGCCCATACGGTTACCCATACCGCCTCCCATGCCGCCTCCCATGCCGCTACCGCCACGCATAGAAGACATTGCGCTCGACATCATATCGTTGAAGCCACGGTTGTTGGTGTTGTTACCGTTGAGAATGACGCTTATCTGGCTCTTGTCGGAGAATCTTCCCGCAAAACCTGAGGTCTGGTATCTCCAGCCTTCTTTTGTCCAGGCATTCTTAGGATTGTAACCTCCATTTGGAATGTCATGTCCGCCACCTCCCATAAGGCTTCCGAACAGACCATTCATCATACCCGGTTTGAAACTCAGGTCGAGGACCATTTCTTCTTCTCCGTCATCTATGCCGGTGAACTGTGCCTGCTCCGACTTCCTTTCAACAACTCTCACTTTCTCGAGAGCCTTTGCAGGAATGTTCTTGGAAGCGATGGTAGGGTCATCGAGGAAGAAGGTCTTGCCGTCAATGAGGACTTTCTTAATGGTCTGTCCATTCGCAGTGATGCTTCCGTCGCTTTCAACCTCAACTCCCGGGAGTTTCTTGAGAAGGTCTTCAAGCACATCGTTCTCTGAAGTCTTGAAGGACGAAGCATTGTATTCGATAGTGTCCTTCTTGACTATGATAGGGTTTCCGACAGCGCTCACGCTTGCAGCATCGAGTTGGGTAGCATCTACCTTCAGCTTGATGGTTCCGAGATCGGTGTTTTCTGTGATGTTCAAATTCTTTGTCACAGTCTTATAACCCATATTCTCGATTTTAAGGACATATTTTCCCTTTTCAATCTGAGGAATGGCAACGGAGCCTACAGTGTTGCTGAGAGCATATTTGTATGGCTCGGTTTGTCCCTCCTTGGTCAGGGAAACGGTTGCATAAGCAACAGGCTCGCCGTTTTCATTGTCGATGATGGTCAAATTGAGGACATTTCCCCTGCCCTGTGCAAGAGCTCCCAAAGACAGTAAGCTGAAAACAGCAATCAAGATGGACTTTAAAAGATACTTTGTCATTTTTGGTTAGGTTTCTTTTTTTACTTTTTGTTAATTCGGCCGGGATTTTCTTTCAAAAATTGTTCCCAAGATGAATTATTTTTAGAAGAACCTCCTAAAGGAGAAGAAAAATCGTAATAATGGCATAGCGCAATCGCGAGAGCATCGGTCGCATCAAGGTATTTTACGTCAAGTTCAACATTCAGAATTCTTTGTATCATGGTGCTGACCTGTTCCTTTGATGCCGCTCCGTTACCAGTGATTGCAGCCTTTGCCTTTCTTGGGGCATATTCATAGACAGGTATGCCTCTGAGCAGTGCTGTGGTTATTGCCGCACCCTGTGCCCTGCCGAGTTTCAGCATCACCTGCGGGTTCTTGTCCACAAAGGGGGATTCAATGCTGAGGGTATCGGGTTTGTATATCTCGAGAAGTTCGGCAACCTTTATGGTCACTGCCTTGATTTTTGCGAAATGATCCGGTTCTTTTCTAAGGTCCACCACGCCCATTCCCACATAGCTGGGCTTACCGTTAGTAACGGAAATGACCCCGAAACCCATAATGTTGGTTCCGGGATCTATTCCCATTATGATTTTATCTGAACCCATAAGGGTTTAGATTTCGTCAAATCCGGTGTAAGGGCGGAGAACCTCAGGAATGACGATTCTGCCATCCTTCTGGTTGTTCTCGAGGAGGGCTGCCACCACCCTTGGAAGAGCGAGTGAACTGCCGTTAAGAGTGTGTGCAAGCTGGGTTTTTCCATCTGCATCCTTGTAGCGGAGTTTTAGACGATTTGCTTGATAACTTTCGAAGTTTGACACTGAGCTGATTTCGAGCCAGCGTCCCTGAGCGGCAGAATAAACCTCAAAATCGTAGGTGATTGCAGAAGTGAAACTCATATCGCCGCCGCAAAGACGGAGTATTCTATACGGAAGCCCGAGGTCTTTTACAAGACTTTCCACGTGTGCAACCATTTCATCGAGAGCTGCGTATGAGTCCTCAGGACGCTCTACACGCACGATTTCAACCTTGTCGAACTGGTGGAGTCGGTTGAGTCCGCGAACATCCTTGCCGTATGAACCCGCCTCTCTGCGGAAGCAAGGGGTGTAGGCTGTCATCTTTACAGGGAAATCCTTATCGGCGAGAATGACATCACGGAAAATGTTGGTTACAGGCACCTCTGCGGTAGGAACCATGTAGAAGTTGTCGGCAGTTGCGTGATACATCTGACCTTCCTTGTCTGGAATCTGTCCCGTACCGAAGCCTGAAGCTTCATTTACCATTACCGGAGGTTCAACCTCAAGATAGCCTGCTGCGGTGTTGCGGTCGAGGAAGAAGTTGATGAGAGCCCTCTGAAGACGTGCGCCCTTGCCTTTGTAAACAGGGAAACCGGCACCCGTAATTTTCACGCCGAGGTCGAAGTCGATGATGTCGAGTTTCTTTGCGAGGTCCCAATGTGCCTGGGCATTTGGGCCGAGTTCGGGAATGGTGTTGCCCATCTTGACCACGAGATTGTCCTCTGCACCCTTTCCTTCCGGTACGAGTTTGTATGGAAGGTTAGGAAGAAGAACCACCATATTCTGGAGTTCTTTGGCATTTATCTCGCTTTCTTCCTGGAGTAATACAGATTCCGCCTTTAGAGCGGCAACTTCAACCTTGAGCGCTTCGGCTTCTGCCTTGTTTCCTGCCTTCATCGCTGCTCCGATAGCGTTTGCTTTCTGTTTCTGGAGAGCGAGACAATTGTCGAGTTTATTCTGGAGAGCTTTGCGGTCGTCGTCGAGGACGGCAATTTCTGCAACAAGCTTTTTTGCATCAAAATTCTTTACTGCGAGACGTTCTATGACGAATTCCGGATTCTCGCGAATTACTTTTAGAGTTAGCATTTTATGGATGAATATTTACAAATTCCAAAGTTAGTAAAAAAAAGAGGACACACCCCTCTACCGAAGGACGTATCCTCTCTAATGTTTTAGAGCACAAGCCTCCGATTAGTTTTCCTCGAAAGGAGAAACCGAGACGAATGACTTGTTTCCAGCTTTCTTTACGAAGTGGACTGTGCCGTTAACGAGCGCATAAAGAGTGTGGTCTCTACCCATACCTACGTTGGCACCAGGATTGTGTACAGTTCCTCTCTGACGAACGATGATGTTGCCAGCTTTTACTGTTTCTTCGCCAAACTTCTTGACACCAAGTCGTTTGCTTTCTGATTCACGGCCGTTCTTTGAACTACCGACACCTTTTTTGTGAGCCATACTTTAAGCGATTTCGTTAATTACAATTTTTGAAAGATACTGACGATGACCATTGAGGGTCTGATAGCCTTTGCGGCGTTTCTTCTTGAAAACGAGAACTTTGTCTGCTTTGCAAGTGTCGTCGAGAACTGTTGCCTTTACAACAGCGCCTTTTACATAAGGAGCACCGACCTTAACCTTACCTTCGTTGTCCACGAGAAGTACTTTGTCGAACTCCACAGCAGCACCTTTTTCAGCCGCGAGGCGGTTGCAAAAGATTTCCTGACCAGCTTCTACTTTGAATTGCTGACCTGCAATATCAACGATTGCGTACATAAAAAACTTTGGTTAAAAAGTTTTGACGTCAAGCGGTCTGCATAGCGGCAGACACTTCAAATGCTTTTTCGCCGTAAAAATTAGGATTGCAAATGTAAGGATTTTTTCCGGATTTACCATATTTTCGCGAAAAAATTTGTCGTTTCAGGTAAAAACCGTATCTTTGCACTCGAAAAGGAGGTGATTTAAGACATGATTATTGTTCCTGTTAAGGACGGTGACAACATTGAGAAAGCTTTAAAGAAATTCAAAAGAAAATTTGAAAAAACAGGCGCCGTACGCGAGCTTCGTGCCCGCAGGGAGTTTGTGAAGCCATCTATCAAGCGTCGCGAACAGCTTAAGAAAGCTATCTACGTCCAGCATCTTCGTCTCCAGGAAGAGCAGTAATGTTCTAAACGAGATAACAAAAGGGATTGACCGGTTGGTCAGTCCCTTATTTTTTGCTTATACAGGCCTCGAGGGGGCTACATCACCAAGTCATCGATATTGAGTTTCGGGACATAGTGGATACCGTCGCGGCGGAAATAGTGGAGAGTGGATTTGTCGAGATAGGTCTCGCTCTGATTTTCGATATTGTTTGCGGTGGCATATTGTTCCCGGCTTTCAAGTCCGAGAAGCTGCACTTTCTCATCGGGTTTGCCCACTGCAATTACCAGTACGGGATGCAGCCTCTCGCCGGTAACCTTGTCGATAGGTGTGTTCGGAACCTTGCTTCCGTCTTCGAGAAGGGTCTCTCCATCCAGGGCGGCGGTAATTTTCTCAGGCACGAATGCCATCATCATAACCCCTCCGAAGCCCATTTCGGTGGCTTTGAGCAATATGGTTTGGGCTGCTATTCCGACATCCACCCAACCGCTCTGACGCTCCTGAGGAAGATGAGAATATATTATAATGTAGGCAGGGGGATTCTTGCCCTCGTGAGGTCCTGTTTCGCCTGCGCTATAGCCTCCGAAAAAGAGAACCGGAGTAAGTCTTTGGGCCTGCACGCCTGTAACGAAACGGTATCTCAGTCCCTGTCGGTTGCGTGCCGAAGAGATTTTTGTGCAGAGCGAAATCATTTTGAGGAAATCCTCTTTTGTTACCGGAGCGTCCTGCCTGAAAGCCCTGTAACTCCTGTTTTTGAGCACAAGGTTATCCAGCGATTCGTGAAACACTTTCTTTGGAGCGGGAGCGGAGGCCCTTTGCCTATGCTCTTCCATCTTGGTTTCGAGGTAGTTGTCTGCCATCGTGTCTAAAGATTTTACTTGCAATAAAGATTATAGAAATTTTTTGCCTCTTCGTGAAGTTCCTCAAGGCTTCCGTCATTCCTTATTATAATGTCCGCGTCAAATCTCTGCTGCACCTGCGCCCTTTTGTTTATGGCTCCTATTGAAACTCCGTCCCGAGCCGCAGCTCTTTCCATAGCCTTTTCGGAGGTTACTTCCACGATTGTCCCGCACAGGGCTGCAATTTCAGGAACCTTGTTAAGTATGGCGGATTCAATCACGACTGCAGGGGTGTTCTGCGAGGCTATCCAGGCTTCAAGTCTCGGAGTGAGGCGTTTGAATACCTGTTCCTCGAGGGCAGCAAGTTTCTCCGGATGAGAAAAAACCACGTAAGAAAGCCTCTTCAGACTGAGTTCTCCGCTAAAGGTTTCTTCAAGTATATTTTCCGCCACCCATTTTGCAAACTCGGTGTCTTCTTTGTAGAGCCTCTTCACTTGGCTGTCACATTCGAACACAGGCACGCCCATAGCAGCGAGAAAACCGCAAAATGTGGATTTTCCCGAGCCTATGCCTCCCGTTATTCCTATGATTTTCATACAGGGCTACAATACGTTGCAGGATTGCTCTTTGATTTTCTCCAGTTCGTCCTTCATCTGCACCACGATTTTCTGTATGCCTGTGTGGTTGGCCTTGGAGCCGGTGGTGTTGATTTCTCGTCCCATTTCCTGGGCAATGAAGCCTAATTTCCTGCCTGCAAAAGGCTCATTTTCAATAACTTGTATAAAATAAGCGCAATGCTGGCGAAGGCGTACGGTCTCCTCGTTGATGTCGAGTTTTTCAAGGTAGAATATCATTTCACTCTCAAGGCGGTTGCTGTCCACTTCAAGCGAGAGTTCCTCGAATCTTGCAAGAATTCTTTCTTTTATGGTCTGAACTCTCTCCGCTGCGAATTTTTCGACATCATCCACCTTGCCGAGTATCGTGTTTACCCTCTCCCTGAGGTCTTTTTCAAGGGCTGCGCCTTCCTTCTTCCTGAACTCCGTAAGCATTGTGAGGGCATCATCGAAAGCCTTTACCACGAGAGGCCAGTTTTCTTCGTTAATTATTTCGACCTGTTTGGAAGTTATGACATCCGGAATCCTGAGAGCGCTTTCGAGAAAATGACCGAAATCGGGCTTGTCTTGACCGCATTCGCTCGCAAGTAGGCTTGCCTGACGATAATACTCTTTTGCGAGAGGAATGTTGATTTCACGGCTTTCTGCTGCACTTTCGGCGCTTGCCTCAAGGGAGATAAAGACATCTATCGTGCCTCTGTCCAGACGTTCCTTCACAAGTTTGCGGATTTCTATGTCCTTTTCTTTTGGAATAAGGGAAGATTTCAGATTGATGTCCGCTCCGTTCTTTGAGTTTAGACTGCGTATTTCCACAGTAAGTTTTCCTGCCTGGAGAAAGGCTGTGCCCTTGCCGTAACCTGTCATTGAAAGTGTCATACTTGCAAAATAAGTTTGTTAACGACCGCAAAATTACGATTTTTAACTATATTTGCGAGATTTTTTTATGAGATTTCCTATGGAAAATTTAGAAACAAAAGAAGTTAAGCAGACAGGGGAAAGCCTGAATTTCCTCGAAGAGATAATAACAGAAGACCTCTCCAGCGGCAAATACAAGTCGATAATGACTAGATTCCCGCCTGAGCCGAACGGTTATCTTCACCTTGGCCACGCAAAGAGCATCTGCCTTAATTTCGGTCTTGCCCAGAAATATGGCGGAGCGACAAACCTTCGCTTCGACGACACAAATCCTGTAAAAGAGGACACTGAGTACGTGGATTCCATCAAGGAAGACATTAAGTGGCTCGGCTTCAACTGGGTGAACGAATTTTATGCTTCAGATTATTTCGACCAACTCTACATCTGGGCAGAGGAACTCATAAAGAAGGGCCTTGCATACGTGGACGATCAGACTCAGGAGGAAATCCGTGTGGGTAGAGGCACAGTCCAGACTCCCGGCATAGAGAGCCCTTACCGCAACCGTAGCGTTGAGGAAAATCTCCGACTTTTCAGGGAGATGAAAGAGGGCATACATCCTGACGGAAGCAAGGTGCTCAGGGCAAAAATCGATATGGCGAGCACGAATATGATGTTCCGTGACCCGATTATGTATCGTATCATTCACGCTCCGCACCATCGTACAGGCGACAAGTGGTGCATCTATCCTATGTACGACTACACCCACGGCCAGTGCGACAGCATCGAGAACATCACCCATTCAATCTGTACTCTCGAATTCGACGTTCACCGTCCTCTATATGACTGGTTCATAGAGAAACTCGAGATTTTCCCTTCACATCAGTATGAATTCGCCCGTCTGAATGTGACCTATACGCTTATGAGCAAGAGAAAACTTCTCGAACTCGTGCGCCTCGGACTTGTCAGCGGTTGGGATGACCCTCGTATGCCAACCATTTGCGGTATTCGCCGCAGAGGTTACACTCCTGAAGCGGTGCGTGCATTTGCAACCAAGGTAGGTGTCACAAAGCACGACCAGATGATAGACCTCGGGCTCATGGAATGGTGTCTCAGACAAGACCTTAATGAGCGAAGCAACCGTTATATGGTAGTCAGCAAAGACCCTATAAAACTCACCATAACAAACTGGAAGGAAGGTCACACAGAGTGGTTCAATGCCCCTCTCAATCCTGCAGCTCCGGAAGGACCTTCACGCAAGGTTCCTTTCACAGGCCACCTTCTCATAGACCGCGATGATTTTATGGAGGATGCTCCGAAGAAATTCTTCCGTCTTCGTCCGGACGGAGAGGTTCGCTTGAAATATACCTATATAATAAAGTGTAACGAAGTGATTAAGGACGAGAACGGCAAGGTGGTTGAACTTCTTTGCACCATAGACCCTGACACCCATCCTGCTTCGGGCCAGTGGAGAAGCGTGAAAGGCACAATCCATTGGGTTGCCGAAGAATATGCGTCCGAAATTGAGGTGCGTCTCTACGACAAACTCTTTACCGAGCCCGATATGGGCAGCATTCCTGAGGACAAGGATTACAAGGACTTCCTGAATCCTGAATCCCTCGTAGTGGTCAAGGGCTATGCAGAGCCTGCGCTCGAGAGTGATAATTCGGGTATTGCAGTTCAGTTCGAGAGAGTGGGATATTTCGCTAAGGACCCGGATTCAACTCCCGGTCATCCTGTATGGAATAAAGCCACTGCCCTCAAGGACAGTTTCAAATTATAGAAAATTATTTTGCGGTTAAGAAAAAAAGCCGTACATTTGCAGTCCAAAATTTTTAAACAGAATAGTCATGAAAACAGGAATTCATCCCGAAAATTACCGTCTTGTAGCTTTCAAGGATATGTCCAATGACACAGTTTTCATCACCCGCTCTTGCGCTTCTACAAAAGAGACAATCGAGGTTGAGGGTGTTGAATACCCGGTAGTAAAGGTCGAGATTTCAAATACCTCGCATCCTTTCTACACCGGCAAGAAGAAAATCGTCGATACTGCCGGTCGTGTGGACAAATTCTACCAGAGATATGCGAACAAGAAGAAGTAATTTCTTTCAAGTTTCGGAAGAAAACGGGTGCCTTGCATACAGCAGGGCACTTTTTTTGTGTTAAAGTTTGAAAATCCCCGCTAATTTTCTAAATTTGAGGGATATTTTATAATAGTAACTATGGAAATTTGGAGTATTTGGGTTATCATCGCCCTCGTATTTGTAATCGTAGAAATTTTCACTGCCGGATTCGGAGTGCTCTGCTTCTCTTTCGGTTGTCTTGCGGCAGCCCCCGTTTCCCTGATTGAAGACAGTCTCATCTGGCAAATTCTGGCTTTCTCCGTAGTCTCTCTGATTTGTTTCATCTATCTTCGCCCCGTGCTTCTCAGGCTTCTCCACAAGGAGAGTGAGGAAGGAGACACGAGGACTAATGTGGATGCCATCATAGGCAGGCAGTGCTTCGTGAGCGAGGAAATTCCGGAAGGCGGTTTTGGAAGAGTAAAGGTTGACGGCGACGAGTGGAAGGCAAAGTCAAATGATGGCTCTGCAATTGCCGCAGGCGCAACAGTCGAAATAATCTCACGCGAATCGATAATCATAACAGTAAAAGAAATAATTAAATAACACATTTATGACTATGACATACATCATTATCGGGCTCATCGCCCTCATCGTTATCATCTTCATCGTTGCAGGTGTAAGAATCGTGCCTCAGAGCGAGGCAAGGGTAGTGGAACGTCTTGGAAAGTACCACAGAACCCTTAACGCAGGTATCAACATCATCTGGCCTATCATCGACAAGGAACGTGAGGTTAAGACACGCCACATCGAGAAGTCTTGGAATGATGAGTATTATGTAAAGTTCCGCACCACAAGGGCTATCGACCTTCGCGAAACGGTGATTGATTTCCCTAAACAGAATGTGATTACCAAGGATAATGTCACAACCGAAATCAATGCCCTTCTCTACTATCAGATTGTGGATCCATTCAAGAGCATATACGAAATCGACAATCTTCCGAATGCTATCGAGAAACTCACTCAGACCACTCTCCGTAACGTTATCGGTGAACTTGAACTTGATGAAACCCTCACTTCACGTGACACCATCAACTCAAAACTCCGCAACGTCCTTGACGACGCCACCAACAAATGGGGTGTAAAGGTTAACCGCGTTGAACTTCAGGACATCACTCCTCCTCTCTCAGTGAAGGAAGCAATGGAGAAGCAGATGCAGGCAGAGCGTGACAAACGTGCAACCATCATTGCATCCGAGGCTGCAAAAACAGCCGTTGTGAACAAGTCTGAAGGAGAGCGTGACGCAAAAATCAACGCTGCAGATGGTGAAAAACGTTCCAACATCCTTCGCGCCGAAGGTGAGGCTCAGGCAAAGATTGTTCAGGCTCAGGCAGAGGCAGAGGCTATCCGTCTCGTGGCAGAGGCTGTTGCTTCAACCAAGACCGATCCTGCAACTTACCTCCTTGCAACCAAGTACATTCAGGCATTCTCTCAACTCACAAAGGGTGGCGACAAGACTGTCTTCCTCCCTTACGAGGCTACGGGAGTTCTCTCTTCAATAGGCTCAATCAAGGATTTGTTCCCTACAAAGTAAGAGAATTCTGTGAGAGCAGGTCCCGGAACACGAATCCGTCTGCGGACAACTGCGTAAGTATCGGGGCCACAGCGTCGTAAGGCTCTTGAAGAGTCTCGATAATCTCATCATCAGTAATATCCCTCTGGGCTGCAATCAGGGTCAGAATTTTTTCAATAAGACCGCTCTTTGCAGCCCAGATTGTGTTCTCTCCGTAGCAAGAGGCGATAACCTCACTTATCCTTTCGTTTATGTTCAGGCCCTTCTTCAAGTCATTCACACTGAAACCGAGACTTTTCACAAGGTCGCTCATAGAGGAAACAATGCCTGCAATTTGTTTGTGAATAAGGAAATTACAGCCTTCATACGACCCATCGTCAATGCGTCCCGGAACGGCAAACACGCTCCTTCCATAGTCGAAGGCAAGTTTTGCTGTGGACATGCTGCCTCCTTTCAAGGCGCTTTCCACTACAATGGTGGAACTTGAAAGAGCGGCTACAATGCGGTTGCGATAGAGGAAGTTTGTGGAATATATTTTCGAGCCGGGAGGGTATTCGGAGATTACGGCGCAATGCTCGGTAGAGGCTATCCTGTCGGCATATTCCTCGTGGGAAGCGGGGAAGGTCTTGTCTATGCCTATGCCCAGGACTGCTATTGTGGGCAGCCCTTTTTCGAGAGCGGTGAGATGGGCGGTGATGTCGATTCCTTTGGCAAGTCCGCTGATGATGGCGCATTTAGGGGCGCAGACGGCGATGTTTTCCACAATGTTTTTGCAACAGGAGATTCCGTATGAAGTACAGTTCCTCGTTCCCACCACAGAAACGGCGGAAGCGTAATTGAAAGGGTTTTCACTCTCCGAGCGCACATACAGTCCGAGGGGTGCATCGGGGATTTCGTTGAGAAGGGCGGGGAAGGCGGGCTCGTCAAAGCGGATGTAGCGTATGCCCATGCGGAGAAGCCTCGAGTATATGGAGCAGGCTCTCTCAAAAAATGGTCGGAGTCGGTCGGCTTCGGTACAGGGTCCGAGAATTTCGTAAACCTCTTTTTGAGACAGGGAGAAAATGGCGGCGGCAGAGCCCAGAGCAGAGATGATTTCGCGGGGAATCCGCGGCTTGTTGATGAACAGTTCGCCGAGGGCTATTCGGGCGAGTGTTTCTTTTTCGTTGGATTGAGACATAACTATACATATAAATAATTATGTCGTCTTTTGGTCGTTCTTGTGCAAATGTATAACTTTGTAGCGGTTATTACAACACCCATGAAAGAAAAATTACTTGGCAAAACTCCGGCGGAACTTAGGGAAATAGCTCTCTCACTGGGCCTGAAGGCCTTTGTGGGCGACCAGTTATGCTCTTGGATGTACTCTTCAAGGGTTCGTTCTTTCGATGATATGAAGAACATTTCTTCCGTCGCCAAGTCAAAACTTTCAGAAAAATACACTCTCGGCCTCACTCCGTATGCGGAAGTATTCACCTCGAAGGACGGAACGAAGAAATATCTTTTCGGAAAAGACGAGGAGGTCTGCGCAAACCTGCTGGTTGAGGCTGTGGTGATTCCATCAGAGGACAGGCAGACTCTTTGTGTTTCCTGCCAGAGGGGGTGCAAGATGGGTTGTCGGTTCTGTATGACGGGCAGGCAGGGTTTCCACGGCAATCTCGATGTTGCCGAAATCCTTTCCCAATTCATTGCGATAGATGAATGCAAGAGTCTCACCAATGCCGTGTTTATGGGTATGGGAGAACCTATGGACAATTATGACAATGTACTTCGTGCCATAGAAGTTCTCACCGCTCCTTGGGGCTTTGGCTGGAGTCCAAAACGCATAACCCTTTCTACAGTGGGCGTGATACCGGGAATGAAACGCTTCCTTGAAGATACTCAGGTTCATCTTGCCGTCAGTCTACATAATGCCAGGGAGGATGAGAGGGAAGAGATGATGCCTGTGCAGAAAGCCTACCGCCTCAAGGATGTGATTGACCTGATAAAATTATATGATTGGTCGGGACAGCGCAGGGTGAGTTTCGAGTATACGATGTTCTCTAAATGGAACGACGACAAGGCTCA
>JABUTT010000243.1 GCA_021443515.1 Bacteroidales bacterium | reverse complement strand
TCCTTATCCTCTGCAACAACGCTTTTGCTATCCATCAGTTTGGAATCGGTGCCATAGTAGAAACCGACTTCATCGGCTTTAATGCTTGAAGGTTCAATCTGATAAGAACCTGAAATCGTAGCCTCCGTCAAGGTAATGTTTGTTGCCTCGGGAACATTGACCTTAATCTTTGAAACAGCCTCTTCTTGAGGAGCCTTAACACAAGAAATAAGCACTGTGCTTACAACTGCGAGAATACTAATGAGCTTTTTCATATTATTGTGATG
This sequence comes from Bacteroidales bacterium, assembly GCA_021443515.1. Lineage (GTDB taxonomy): Bacteria > Bacteroidota > Bacteroidia > Bacteroidales > UBA932 > Cryptobacteroides. The sequence continues at coordinate 42,988 of JABUTT010000243.1, read as the reverse complement.
TTAGAAATTTCCGTAACGCAAAAAGGCGACACCGCACAGAGCGTAGCATCGCCCGAATATCTGTAATTGCTTGACCTGTAACTACTTATTACCCCCCCCCACTTACAGATGGAAGTGTACACAATGGATGTGCTTAGACTATTCCGGGTCGGCGACACAACGAACTGAGTTAGCGGCCGCCCGGTAATTATAGCTATACACAGAGAGTATAGTCGAAGTGCTGTACAAGTAACAACCTTTGATCTCACTATTAGATGGATCAAGAGAAGAAGACCAATAAAACCCGAGAGCACCTCTCGAGGCTGCCGTACCACTGCTGGGGTACCGCGTCCCCGCCGCAGGGAAGAAGACGCCGGTTCCTTCTGTAGTCGGCGTGTTTGCGCCGAAGAACTCTGCTCCTTTATAACCAGTATTTCCAGAATACGTTCCCGAAGAAACCCAACCGTATAAGCCATTCTTGCCTGCGCACAATACGTTAAATTCGGCACTGCTTGGAAGCCTCCAGCCCGCTGGGCAAGGCCCTTGATTATTATTCCATTTGTCTGAAGTAGTACCAGTAATTGTGTTATAATCATACCAAGGGCTTGGTGTTGCTGTATCGTAATAGATTGCAACTGCTTTAGAATAATACATTAATGTTGGATCTCCATATCCCCACTGATATAGCAAACCTAACCTGTGGTCGCTATTTGAGTTAACTGTACCCTTTTCTTCATAACCGCAATTCACTGGAGCCCAATGAAGATAAGTTTCATTTGTACCATCCCATTTGCCTTTTACTAGGATTGATTTACCAAGGTTTATACCGTTTTCTATATAATCTATAGGATCTACTACAGGATCTACTTTCGTCTTAAATGACTGCTGAGCGCCATAATAAGTTCCAACACTATTCACCGCATACGCGCGAACATAATACGTCGTATTCTTCGTAAGTCCGGATATATCACAACTATATGCACCTGTTCCTGCAGAGGTGGCAGCGACCTTACTATCTGCTGTCGTTGGGTTTTGACTCGTTGAATAACATATTCCTCGCTCTGTAATGGCCAAACCTCCATCTGATGTGATATTACCTCCACAAGTTGCCGAAGTTGTTGTGATATTTGTAACTTCATCAGTGGTAATAACGGCCTCTCCTTTTGTAGTAAAAGACAATATACTTGAAAATTTTATCTCGTTGCGTACTGTTATGTATGCCTGGAAATAGTATTTCGTTTCCGATGTCAAATCGCCAATTTCTGAGTTAAATTTTCCACCTTGATCTTCAGAAATTACTTTTTCGCATTCTTTTAGTGTTGCATCTGTGCCATAGAAGAAGCCTACTTCTTCGGCTTTAATGCTCGATGGCTCGATTACGTAAGAGCCGCTAATTGTGGCTTCAGTTAAGGTAATTTCTGTTGCTGCAGAAGCCTTGACTTCAATCTTTGCAATCGACTCTTCCTTAGGAGTCTTATTGCAAGCAAAGAACGCTATACAAGCAATCGGAATTAGAATAAATAACCTTTTCATCTCTTGGATAGTTTGTGTTATTGTTGTAGACAAAGTTGAAAGTCTGCTCGAAATCTTATTTTACAATTTTGCCGGTGATGACACCTGAGCAGCAACCTGCATTGGATTCGTCAGTGTCGATGTGCATCGCGAGACCCGCTTTTGGAGAAACGCGAACCACAGTGTCGCCAAAGACGATTTTACGTCCTGTTTCCTGCTGAACTTCTACCGATACAATCTGACCATTGGTTACGCCGAAAGCCTCTGCATCTGCCGGAGTCATGTGAACGTGTCTCTTTGCGATAATGACGCCTTCAGAAATCTCAACCTCACCGCAAGGACCGACAATTTTGCACGGAGCAGAGCCTGCTACGTCTCCACTTTCTCTTACAGGAGCGACTATTCCCAATGCTCTTGCCTCTGTAAAAGTCAATTCAACCTGATTGACAGGTCTTACAGGACCAAGAATCGAACATTTTGTAAAAGACCTTGGGCCAACCACATCCACTTTCTGATTTGATACATACTGACCCGGCTGAGAAAGGTCTTTCTTAACTTCAAGTTCGAAGCCTTTACCAAAAAGGATATCCAGGGTTTCCCTGGTGACATGCACGTGACGTGCAGAAGTTTCAATTACAAATTCCATAACAATAATATCTAATGCAACAAATTTAATAATTCTTTATTTAATACCACACACCGAATGAGAATAACTCAAATATCTTATGCAAAAATAACCATATTTTCCTTATCTTTGCACAGAAACGTTAGGGGTGCCGAAAGGCTGAGATCATACCCTTTAACCTGATATGTTTAATGACAACGAAGGGAAACGAAAATGTTGACGAAACAACAATTCCTTGATGCGTTCAAGGCAGTGAAAGCGGGTTCTCCGCTGGTGCAAAACATCACCAACTATGTAGCAATGAACAATAGCGCGAATGCCCTACTTGCAATTGGGGCGTCCCCCGTTATGGCTCATGAGAAATCTGAAATGGACGAGATGACCTCAATTGCTGGTTGCCTCGTTCTGAACATCGGTACTTTGGACGAGTACTGGATGGAATGTATTCTTGAAGCAGGCCGATGTGCCCGCCGACACAACAAACCAATTGTACTCGACCCTGTGGGAGCAGGTGCAACCTCTCTCCGAACCAACTTCTGCTGGAAGGTCATAAATGAATGTCATCCAGATATAATAAGAGGCAACGGATCTGAAATTATGGCGCTTATAAATGCAGATGTAAAGAGCAAGGGCGTGGATTCGAGCGCTTCATCTTGCGATGCTCTTTCGTATGCAAAAATCCTTGCCGAAAGAACGGGCGCGGTTGTGGTCATAAGCGGACAGACCGACTACATAACAGACGGCAAGAGGGTTGAAACCATAACCAACGGCCACCCCATGATGCCTGCTGTTACGGCTCTCGGTTGCTCTTCCACATCCATTGTAGGAGCATTTGCAGCCGTGGTTACGGACAAAATCGTGGCTTGCACGGCGGCTATGGCGCTCATTGGTCTCGCAGGCGAAAGGGCTGCAAAAATCTCAAAAGGTCCGGGCAGCCTCCAAGTGAACATACTCGATGAACTTTATCAGATTACCCCTGAGATTTTAGCGGAGGAGGCAAGAGCGTAATGGACAAAAAACAATTGGAATTATACCTTGTCACAGACCGAAATCTGTGTCTGGGCAGGGACCTCGAGAGCGTTGTTGAAGAAGCCGTAAAAGGAGGAGTAACCATAGTTCAACTTCGCGAAAAAGACTGCTCTACAGCCGAATTCATCAAGTTGGCGCAAAGGCTTAAAACCATTCTCAAACCCTATAAAGTACCTCTGCTCATCAACGACAGAATCGATGTCGCTCTTGCAGTGGACGCAGACGGAGTACACATAGGGCAAAGCGATATGCCATACGAAATTGCCCGAAAACTTCTCGGACGGGACAAAATCATAGGCGTATCTGCCGAAAACATAGACGATATACGCAAGGCAAATCTCACAGATGCCGATTATGTCGCAATTTCCCCTGTCTATGCCACCCCTACAAAGACCGACACATCAAAACCATTCGGACTTGAAGGAACTGCCAGGGCCGTTGAAACCGCCATCATCCCTACCTGTGCCATAGGAGGCCTCAACAAAGAGACCATACCCGCAGTGACAGCGACCGGAGTGGATTCCATAGCAGTAGTTTCGGCAATTTGCAGTGCGGCTTCTCCAAAGGTAGCAGCAGCCGAACTCCTTAGCGTCATAAGGGAGAACAAGCCACAGCCGTCGAAAGGCAAATGGACTGCCGAGGCATGGCGTGGCTCCGAAAAAATCTATGAAGACATTTGCGCTCATCCATTCATAACCGAACTTGCTTCGGGCACACTTGCGCAGGAGAAGTTTATGCGTTACATCGCCCAGGATGAGGTATATCTCAAGGCATACGGAGATCACATGTACAAACTCGCCGATATGTTGCCGGAAGGGGACATGAAAGCGATGTTCTATGAGTTCGCAAAGAGCGGAATGGAAATGGAACACGCGATGCACGAACTACTGATTGAGCGTTTCAACATCGACCTAAAAGTAGAAGGTTCTCACGTCACAAAAGCCTATAACGACCATACGGGGAAATGCATTGAAAGCGGGGTTCTTGAAGTTGCGCTGGCCTCAATGCTGCCTTGTATGTGGATATACAACGAAGTCGGGCTGTATATTTACAATAATCGCAACAAAACCCAAAATCCTTACACAGAATGGGTTGAAGCCTATTCATCAGAAGAATTCACCGATGGCGTGAAGGCAGTCCTCGATATGTGCGATGAACTTGCAGACAAGGCAAGCGATGAAATTCGTGCAGAGATGACCGAGGCCTTCCACAAGGCAGCCTTCTATGAGTGGGCATTCTGGGATTATGGCTACTATGGAGAATAAAATTTCATCTTTGGGAGAGTTCGGTCTCATTGAACTTATTCGCGACAAGTTCCTAAACAGCGGGCTTGGCGGAGGAGGAGATGTTCTCGGCATTGGAGACGATTGCGCAGTGATTCCGCAGGGGGAAAACGACATTCTCGTGACCACTGATTTGCTCGTTGAGGACGTGCATTTCCTGCGTTCAGATGCTGAGGCGTGGCAGATTGGATGGAAAAGCGTTGCAGTGAATCTTAGCGACATAGCAGCAATGGGAGGCAAGCCCGTCGGGACCTTCCTTTCGATTGCCCTCCCCTCTTCTCTCGATACCTCATGGATTGAAAGCTTCGTCGAAGGCTACAAAAAAATCAGCGAAGAATACCGAGTCCCTCTTCTCGGAGGCGACACGACTTCTTCCAAAGGACCGATTGCAATAAATCTCGCCGTACTTGGAACCATTCCCCACGGAGCGGCAAAACTGCGCAGCACCGCCAAAGAGGGCGATATAATTTGCGTCACAGGCACTCTCGGCGACTCCGGAGCAGGACTGAATCTCGTGCTTAAAGGTATCAAAGGCAGCAATCCGGAGCAGGATTATCTTCGCCGCCGCCACTATGAGCCTACGCCACGCATTCATGAAGGTCTCATGCTTCAAGGGCTGAGCGAAGTTCACGCAATGATGGATATTTCAGACGGGCTTGCATCAGACCTTGGTCATATACTCAAGGCATCAAGAGTGGCGGCACAAATCGACATTGACCGTCTGCCCCTATCTCAAGAGTTGAAGAGCGTATGCGAGGAGTTCAAGGCTTTGGAGAACGAGAAGGCGGCCCCAAGGGGGAACAGCGATGTGGCTGCGACAAGCAAAGACTGGAATCCCGAAATTTTAGCGCTGAAGTCAGGCGAAGACTATGAACTTCTTTTTACTTGCAGCCCCGAAATCCCGACCGAAATCACAAAGGCAATACCCGGCACGCCAATAACCCCTGTTGGCAGAATCATCAAAGGCACGCCACACATCACCTACCTCAAGGAAGGCCGGGAGATTGATCTAAATATAAAAGGTTTTACACATTTTTAAGCAAAACTAATACAATGAAAGAATATAACAAAGTACTTACCATTGCAGGCAGCGATTCTGGCGGAGGAGCAGGAATCCAGGCAGACATAAAGACAATTTCGGCGCTCGGATGCTATGCTTCCTGTGCCATCACGGCGGTAACTGTCCAGAATACGCTCGGGGTTGAGGCCGTACACGCCGTTCCTATCGAGATATTGAAGGGCCAGATTGCTTCCGTTCTGAGCGACATAGGCACCGATGCCGTAAAGATCGGTATGCTGCATTCTTCGGAAGTAGTGCGCGCAACAAGAGATATGCTCGACAAGTTCAATGCTCCGAACATTGTTCTCGACCCTGTTATGGTGTCAACTTCGGGCCATAAACTCATTGAGGACGAGGCTATTGAATCCCTGACAAAGATACTTATTCCAAGAGCAAGAATCATCACTCCAAACATCCCGGAGGCAGAAATCCTCCTCGGGGAAAAGATAACATCGCAAGAAGAACTCCCTGCTTTTGCCCGCAAACTTTCAAAACTTGGTGGGGCAAACAAGGTTTCAGTCTTTCTCAAGGCAGGACACCTCACAGACGACAATCTTCAAGATGTGTTCTACAATGCTGAGGATGATGAAATTTATCTTCTCAACTCCAAGCGCATCTACACTCCCAACACCCACGGCACAGGTTGCACCCTCTCCTCTGCCATCGCAGCCGGTCTTGCAAAAGGCTATTCGCTCCACAATGCCGCAATAGAGGCAAAACACTATATTTCCAATGCTATTGAAGAAGGCTCAACCTACAGCATAGGCCACGGTCACGGCCCTGTCAAACACTTCTGGGAATTCTGGAAGTGACGTTATAACGTCACTGCAAAGATAAGAACATTATTCTTTTCTGCAAAATTCTTGGCTTAATCGCAGAAATTTAACAATTTCAGCCCCTTAATCGCAAAAATTTAGCCATATAGCTAGACCTTGTCATATTCATCTAATATCTCTAACAGAAATTTATAATAACCTGAATTTTCTCTGATATGATTCATTATATCGCTATTGTCTCGAATATTTTGAATTCGATAACCAAATTGGTTTCCGCGGGACAAGCCAGAATTATTGTTCCTACGGTTTATAGAGAAGAAAACTACGAAGAAAACTACGAAGAAAACTACGAAGAAAACTACGAAGAAGATTCTGTTACTCCACCTCGTCGACGACTTTTTTGTAGGCGGAGATCATGCCTTCGTTGAGTTTGTTGCCCATTTTTGCTTTGAGGGAGCGGTTGCCCATCATCCAGCCGACGAGATACATCAAAAGGGAGGTTTTCCACTTTTTCTGAGGGAAGTCGTATTGGCCGTGGCTCTTGAAGAATTTATGGTCGGCACGCATCATTCCCCTCATTTGGTATATCAGGTCACGGAATATCTTCATACCGCCGACTCCAAGGAAATTCTGTGGAGGAGCAATTTTGTGCTCCAAAGCATAGCAAACCGTGTTTGACAGTTCGGTGAGGGAGATTGAGCCGGCCTCAGTCGTCGCTACACCTGCAAGGAAATTGCCACCAACCTGGGCGCGTGCCTCAAGCAACATCCTGAGATTTTCTTCCTTCGAGTAGTCGCCGTCCACGATGTAGCCGAATGGCGTTCCCATAGTCACGGTTCTGTGGCCGTTGCAGAACTGCCTGTCGTCATAAATCTTGAATCGGGTTCCCATTGAATGATCCTTGATTTTGAAGGCATATAGAATCGCATCGTGTTTATGAATCACATTGCGGAGATAATCATCGAAGCCGTCCTTGTAGAAGCACTTTCCGGTTGACGCGCAGTTAAAACAGCTGATGCAGCCTCCCTGAAAAGGAAAATCCTGAATGTCAATTACATCGCACTCAAACGGGAAAATGCTCACGAAAGAGTCCACCATAGCCTTCAGTTGCTTATACTGACCATCCGGACCGAAATCGGCTACGATGACTGCCTTGAAAGCGGACTTGTCTTTGGCCGTAACGCCAGCAGGAGAGATTCTCCACTGAGTCATTTCAAACCAGTCGCATACCTGTTTCCGGCCTTTCTCAGTAAGAATATCGTCCATGTCTGCAGAAAATCCCTCCAAGGTCCTGATTCCCATATCTGCGCAGTTGTCGGTGACGAAACGATGAGCGGTTATGTCGTAAAAATGCTTAGAAGTGGTAATCTGCGTGGCAATCTTGGAGGAAAAATCGACTCCTGACTCCTTCATAAGTTCAATGAAGCGGTGGAGTTGGCTCGGGGCAAGGAAAGTGTATACAGGGTAACTGAACACTATCAAGTCTGCCGAGGAAATCGCTTCAAGAGCAGGAGAAAAGTCCTTCTCCAACGATTTGATTTTCACTCCGGCATTCAAATATGAAAACGAATGTTCCGGATACTTCTTTTCAAGAAAAAGGCAGGAATGAAGTGTAGTTGAATACTTACCCTTCGGACTGCCGTTTATTATCAGTATTTTCATACTATTACGGTAAGACTTTTACTGGGGCACCGAACCAGTGGACCATTGCAAGGTAGATGAGACCGGAAACGACGATTACTGCAGGGATGGTGAGAACCCATGCCCATACGATGTTCTTTGCCGTCATCCATTTCACTGACTTGAAGCCGCGAGTAAGACCTGTTCCGATTATGGAGCCTGTGATGGTGTGGGTGGTGCTTACTGGGATACCTACGACTGCTGTGAGAATGAGGGTGATTGCTCCCGAAGTCTCGGCGCAGAAGCCTGACACCGGATAAAGTTTGCTAAGTCCGTCTCCGAGGGTGCGTATAACCTTCCAACCGCCTGTTACGGTGCCAAGGGAAATTAGGCCGTAGCATACGAGTTTCAGCCAGGTCGGAACGAAGAACGCAGCGCCTTCAACTGCCGTTCCATCAGCAAGATAGGCTCCTGCGTGAACAGCTCCGTTGCCATAGAGGAACTGCATCACGGCATTGTCGGGATTGGAAGCGAAAGCAGAGGCGAAGAGAATGGCTATTATACCCATAGTCTTCTGACCGTCATTTCCTCCGAAGCCAAGGGAAAAGGCCGCGCTTGAAACCAGCTGCATTGTTCGGAAGCCCTTATCCACCTTCTTGGCATTACGTTTTTTGAATATCGCCATAAAGAGGCAATTTAAGAAGAAGCCGAGAATGATACCCAAAAGAGGGGAAATCACGATGAAGGCAATGATGAGGAAAATGCCGCTTGTGACGAGGTACTGGCTGCCGTAAACAAACCATACCGGACCGATGAGACCGCCTATGAGAGCGTGTGAAGCCGAAATTGGAAGCCCGAGTTTGGTGCAGGTGAAAATCCAGAAAACTGAGCCAAGAAGGGCCGAAAGGATGACATATACATCTATGCAGTTTTCCGAAACAATACCCTTGCCCATAGTCGAAGCAACCGTCATATCAAAGACGAAAAGGGCGGAGAATATCCAGATTGCAGCCCAGGCAACCGCCACCTTTGGAGACAGAGCCTTTGTGGCAACGACCGAAGCGATGCAGTTTGCAGCATCGTTCATTCCATTTGTAAAACTGAAAATGAGCGCAATGAGCGCCGTTATGAGGACTATCGCTACCATCTTAACTCATCTTGACAACTATGCTGCGGATAGTGTTGGAAAGGGTTTTTGCCGTATCGGTCGAATCTTCGAGAATTTCCACGATATTCTTCTTCTTGACAAGTTCCACAGCATCTTTCTCCATCTCAAAGAGATTGGACATATAACTTTCGAAGATGTCGTCAACTATATGCTCATTCTCCTTCAGAGTATCGCAAAGTCCATTGAGAATCTTCACGTCATCACGCATAGAGTCGAAATGTTTTGTGATTTCCACAATGGTTTCAGCATCCTTCACGAGATATTCCGCAATTTCTATCAGTTTCTTTGAACAAGCCTTGGGCTGATAAATTGCTATCTTCTTCGAGCAGTCTCTCAAGCAGTCGAGGAAGGTGTCCATTCCCTCTGCAAGCTGGTGGATATCGTCACGGTCAAAAGGAGTCACGAAGGCCGCAAGGATTTCTCCGACTATTGTATCGGTTATCCTGTCACCCTTTGTTTCACACTCTTTGATGAGGTGAGCGTAGGTGCGACGTTTGAGAGCATCCTCCTCCTTGGTCTGTTCGAGAAGAAGATTTGCTGCCTTAAGGATGTTCTCGGCAGACTCTGTGAAGAGTGGGAAGAAGCGTTTCTCCTTCACCACAAACAACTGAAGAAATTTATCGATTTTCATGAGTTAAGAATTGATTTTTTCTGGGGATTATTGTTCGATATAAGATCCAACTTCTTTGTAAATCTGGTCTGCCATCCATTTGAAACCATTGGAATCAGGGTGGCAACCTGTGGCCTTAGTGATATATTTGCTGCTTTGGAAGCCGTTGCTTGCCACGAAGTCCACAACCCTGTAGCCATAGAGGCTGTTGTAGTGGGCGGCTATTTTAAGAACTGACTGACGCGCTCCCTCAGGGAGATAGTCTCCGATGAGCATAACCACCTTTGCTGATGGATACTGCTGATGGATGAGGGCTATGAGTTTGGTATAGGCCTCAACGAAGGTTGTGTCAGGCAAAGCCTCAAGCTGAACGCGGGTTGCGGCTGCATCCACAACTGCAAATACCTCAGCAAATTCTGCGTCTGAAGGATAGGCAGAACCATTTGTCGCAAGACTCTTGTAGAGTTTCACCTGCGCCTCGTTGTAGCCGCGGCTACTTACATCGTTCGTACCGCCGTGAACGAGGATAACATCAGGATTTCCCATACCGTCCTTGATGAAACGGGCATTGAAATCGTGGCCATACCAATGCTGGCTCGCCATAGCAGTGTTGAGTGAACGGGTTACAAGAGTTCCTGTCCAGGCAATGTTCTTCTCAAGAACCGCATTCTGCATATTGTTGTAGATGAGACGATACCAATAGGTTTGGGATGCCGAAACCACATCGCCGGTAGGATAGAATGTATTGTAGCCCGTTGGCAGATAGCCATTGAATGTAGAAATAGAGTCTCCGATAAGGCTCACCTTGAGTGGAGTTCCTCCGCCCGGATTGGTGTCCGGTTTTACTGTCGAAGGCACGAAATAACCGTCTGTATTTGTAGTCCATGAACTTGCAGTGAAGCCGAGACTGCGGGCATTGAAGGCTGAACTTCCGCTCTCAAGACCAGTCTTTACACTTGCCTCTTTGAGAGATTCTACTGCGTAAGCATTATCGAGAGTCTGAGAGGATGCACCCATACCGACAGCCTTGACAGCAGATGAATAGTAGCACTGATTATACTCATTTCCTGAAGCATTGCCAGCAGAGCGACCTGCAAGGCCTCCGTAGTTTGCCATTGAAGTCGTGGCTATCTGAGCTCCGTCGGTTGTCACAATCTGGTCTGCCGTAATTGTCGAATAGCAGGAAGTGATGTCGTTCTTGTTCTGGGAATATCCGAAGAGTCCGCCCACACAACCACTTGTAGCAGCGACGATGTTGGTGACTATGCCTTTTACTATACAAGCGCAGTTTGCAATGTAAAGCACGGCATTTGCAGGATTGCCCGCCCAACCGACGATACCTCCGGCAAGAGAATAAGCGTAATTATTCTTGTAAAGGGCAGTAAGCTTGCCGGAATAGAGGCAGTTCACTATGGCTGTTGGAACATCGATTGCGCTTGCCGTGAAACCTACTATACCGCCTATGGTGTCGTTAGCGGTCACATCGCAATATACCGAGCAGTTCTCGATAACTGCCTTCTTGCTTGTAGAAGTTACATTGATTTTACCCACGACTCCGCCGACTCCCGCGTATGAATCAGCCGCCGTTGCGTTGCCTACATCGCCAAGGACGGATGCGCTGCTGCTTACAAGGCAATTCTTGACCGATCCGCAGAACACCTGGCCCACGATACCGCCGACCATTGCATATTTGCCTTTTACCGCTCCGTGGCACTCGCAGTCGGAAACCTCTGTTTCTTCCAGTATTGCCCCGGCAATACCTCCGGCATTGTTCATAAGACACATAAGTTCCGAACCTTTGCCCAGTTTGCAGTTCTTGATTACAGTCTTGCCGTAGCAAAGTCCTGCCACGCCGCCAATATACTGGCCTTGCGAACTGATATAAAGACGAAGGTCTGAACCATCTATCGTGCAGCCCGTGCTCTGGCCCACAACGCCGCCCGATACGACCACGCTGCCTCCAAGAGGAATGGTTCCCTTGCCTGCTGAGACAACAACGCCTGTCACATCGACATTGGTTATTGTGGAGTTTTCAGCCTTGCCCGCAAGCGAGCCTACATAAAGCTGGGTTGTGCTCGTGCTTGTTATATTTATTTCGCTCAGCGAGAGGTCTTTGATTCTTGCATCGCTGATTTCCCTGAAGAAGCCCAAAGGATTTGCCGTTGCCTCAGATATTGTGAGATTGCGTATAACGTGGCTCTTGCCGTCGAAACTACCCGAGAATGTAGGAATTGCAGCGAAAGAGGTCGATTTCATATCGATATCGGCACCGAGTTCAAAATATGCCTTCGTGAAGTCTATTTCCTTAGGATTCGGTGCAGTACCATTCGCTATGTCAGACCATTTTTTGAGTTCTGCAGCCGTCTTGATTACGAATGGAGAAGCCTCCGTGCCCTCGCCTGAGGAAAAATACTGATATATAGATACCGTCAGGTCGCTTGAGACCTTGATTGCAGGTTTGCAGGCAGTTGTAGCGGAAATCGTGGTTTTACCGGCCTTTACTGCCGTAACCACGCCCTCAGGGGAAACTGTCGCTACCGCAGGGTCGGAAGACTCCCAGATAATCTCAGGATCATAAACCGGAGGATAGGTTGTAACCTTGAATGTGGAAGTTGAGAGTTCCACGAGAGATGCGACCTTAGTGGTGAGTTTCATATCGGCCACAAGGATTTTTGAGGCTCCTGCAGCCTTGCTTGCCTCGTTCTCAGCCTTGATGTTCGCTATACCCGCGCCTACGGCTGTAAGTTCGCCTTCCTGATTGACCATCGCTACAGAAAGAGCGGAAGAAGTCCAAACGAGAGGGAGGTCCTTAGGCTCAACGAGGGTGGTAAACTTGAGTTTGTCGGCAATTGCCAAAGTGTCGGATGCAGGCGAAATTTCGACCTTTACAGCAGCCACAGTCACCTTGACCACAGCCTCGTTTCCATATTTGTTCACTATGGCTGTAACCTCGGCTTCGCCCTCACTTTTTGCTGTGATAAGGCCGCCGTCGCTCACACTCACTACTTTTGTATCTGAGGATAACCAGTCAATTTCGAGTTCTTTAAGAGCTATGGAGGACTCTAACTCGACTTGTGCAGTTTCGCCTTTCACCAGCACAAATTCATTTTGCACAGGCTTGAAGACGTCAAGAGTTTTTTCTTCAGGTTTTTCGGGAATTTCCTGTTTGCAGGCGAACATAACGGTTGTCATCGCCGCAAGGACAAGGGCAAGGCGTTTCATAAATCTATCTTATTTCAAATGTTACAAGGATTGGTCGGTGATCTGAAGGGTCGTAGAGAGTACCATTGTCGAAAGTACACTTCTTTGGAGTCTGTACAGCGAAGTCGTCAATAGGCACGTATGCCGCAGTGACAGCCTTCATAAGACGAGGAGTTGCATAAACGAAGTCGATTCGTGTGCTGCCGGCAGTGCTCGAGCAGAACTTGCCTTCGTTGAAAGTGCCGACTACATCGATGAGAGGCGTTGCTTCAGCAATGTAATCGTGAGGAATAAACCAGTTAAGGTTATCACCCGAGTAGTTGTAGTACCACTGGTCCATACGGCTGCGGGAGTTGAAATCGCCGAGGCAAATCCAATACTCGTCCTTGGCGTTCGGATGAGTGAGAATACTGCGCTGGAACATGTACATAAGTTCTGCACGGCGATAATTACTGCCGATAGTAAGGTTAGAGGTCGAAGTCGAGCCTTCGTTTGGATGGTAGTTGAACGGCCAGAGGTGGAGAGTGATGAAGTTTACGGTATGGCCCGCTATCTCCACTGTCTGCCAAGCACCGCGACGAGTGATGACAGTGTCGGTCTTTGCAGCGGTAGAGCCAATGAAATCCTCAACCTTCACAACAGGGGTATTCCTTGTGGTAATTACCTGAGGGAAGTGGTCATAACCCACATTCTTGTTAGGAGGAGTAATATAACTTATACCCACGCAGTTGTGGCCATATTTATTCGCGATTGGAAGCCATCCGTCAGGGAACTGACCGGTACGCCAAGACATACCTGTGTAAGTGCCTGTCTTGTAGAGAGAAGCGGCTTCGTTCCAAACACAGATATCCGGGTCGTATTTCTTAACCCATTCTATGAATTTGCTGTAATTGTTCGCCTGGTCTGCCCACATACCGTCCTGGATGTTCCAGTAGAGCAAGGTCACCTTTGTAGGATTCTTAGGACGCTGATAAAGGTTAAACATCGAACTTTCATCTCCATCGGTAAGAATGATGACCGCCTTGCGTTTTTCGTCTCCATCGTTCTCGGCAACCACGACCTTGAGACTCTGCTCGGTCTTGGAGCCGGAGCCTGAAGTAACCTTGAGAGCGGCCCATTTGCCATTGCTCTTTGCAGTCCATTCCTTAGCGCTGTAGAACTTGATTTCGACCTCAGTTGCACCGTAGTCAATTTCCTGTTCTGTAATCACAAAACCAAAGTTCTGACCCGGGGTATCAGGGTTTTTGTTGCACGCGGCAAACAATAAAATCGAGAGAATAAATAGTGCTATCTTCTTCATAAAAACGGATTTATCATTATACCTACAAATATAGCAAAAAAAAAGAGACGACCGCTCGGCCGCCCCTCTTTTTATTTAGAATTCAACTTCTTAGAAGTTGTTTGAATTGGATTAAAACCTTCACTTGGTTGGTAAACCTGAGATTACAGGATAACCGTCTGCGCCAGCAACCCAAGCCTTGGCTGTAGCAACCTTTGACTCGGAAGCATTGTAAGCGGTCACAGCTGCGTTGAGGTTAGAAAGAAGTGTTCCATCTGTAAACTTAGCCTCAGTTATACCCTCGCAGTCAACCTCATCCGGAGCACCCTGACCATCATTTGTAGGACCGAAGCCGATAGATGAATCATAGTAGAGGTTCTTGTAGAGGAGTGTACCATAAGATGCTGAAGCTGTGTAGCAAGTCACACCCGCAATACCTCCGACGCGAGCCTGAGTTCCGTCAATCTGAACTCCATCCTTATAAATCTTGCCTCTTACAAGGTCAGAATAGCCGATGAATGCAGACACATTCCACTGAGCATAACCGAAGAGACCTCCGATAGCTCCGCTGCCACCTGTAACCTTGCTTGTAATATCAATTTGAGAAGGTCTTGCGTATGCGTTGACCACATACAAAGGCTTGTTCTGCGAAGCATTGTTGGCGTAACCTACAATACCTGCGATATTTGCATTAGGATAATTGGCAGGAGCCGACAAAGCAGAGAGTTTTCCGACATAACTTACATTAGAGATAATGATAGGAGTTGTGCCTGTTCCTGCTGAAAGACCGCAGATACCTCCAACCTGGTAACCACCTGTGATGTCAGCCTCAACAGCGCAGTTGTCGATGATGAGGTCCACTGCATTTGCTCCAGAGTTGATATGTCCGATGATACCGCCAACATTGTAGCCTGCAGTAGCAGTTTCAATCTTACCACTTACATAGCAGTTCTTTACTATAGTGGCGAAGTCAGAACGGCCTATTACACAACCATTGCCCTGACCACCGCCAAAGATGTCGATATCGATAACCTTACAGTCAGTAACCTTGAGTTCGCCGACTTTTGAATATGCGTTGATACCACCTATGAAGTTCTTGGCTGCAGGCTGACTGAGGGATGTATTTTCAACCTTGCAGTTAGAAATCTCTGTACCTGCCTGAGCCTCTCCGTGAATACCTGCAATATAAGCACCTGTTCCTGCGATTGTACAGTTAGTTACCTCGCAACCACTGATTTCAGCGTGTTTTGTTGCTGCTCCAAGGATACCACCAAGAGACTGACCAGCTCTCAATTCACAATTGTCCGCAGTACAATTTGTAATCTTCGTAAGAGGGGCATCTGCATAGCCCACAATCATACTGCAATAAGCGTTACCAACCATTGTAGAATTCTTAACTGTACAGCCGGAAACATCAACCGAAACTTTACCCCAGCCGAGAATACCGGCAACCTCGTGTTTAGCTGCGGAGTTTTCTGGTTCATTGGTATCGTCAACAAAACAATCTGTAACTTCGCAGTCCTTGATTACGATACCATTGTTTGCAACACCAACAATGGCAGCGCAGATTGTAGCATTTGAAAGTATTTTGGAGTTGATTGCCTTACATCCCGTAACTTCAGGAGCAGCAACCCAAGAGCCGCCGATAATACCTCCGATTCTTGTTCCACCGCTTGTGTTTTTGAAACCTGTGTGAACAACGCCATTTTCAATCTTGCAATTCTGAATCTTTGCAGTACCTGCAGTAACAGCAACAACGCCACCTACATACGAATACTTGCCATAAACGCAACCATTGACTGTACAGTCGGAAACAGTGTTGCTAACGATGATACCTGTAATACCTCCATTGCCCGTCATACTACCCCAGACAAGACCATTCTGAGTACAATTTGAGATGGATGCGGAGCCGTTGAGAGCACCTGCAATACCTCCAACGCCACGATTGGTTGCACGCACGTAGGCATTAACCTCGCAGCCTGAAATAACAGTAGAACCAACTGCATAACCCACGATGCCGCCGACAAGAGCATACTGGGATTTATATCCATCTTCACCGAACGGAGGTGGAGTCACTGCTCCCGCTTGTGCATAATAACCTTTACCATAGATATATGCGCCGTCGTTTGAAGTAACGCTTGCATTATCCTTGTAATCGTCGCCATCTATTACGGATGAAGGAACGCCACCGATAACCTTGCAACCGGTAATCTGGCCATTCTCGGCATATCCAACGATACCACCGATGCAGACAGAGTTACTTTCAATGTGAGGATTTTCGAGAATCACATTCTGAACTGTACCACCGTTAAGAACACCGATGAGGCCGATACCTTTTTCAATAACATTTACTGTATCGGTCTTGCTTGGAATGCTCTCGTCGAAGCGGTCGCCGAGGAAAATTTTATAGATGACCTTGTTGTTGCCGTTGAAAGTACCCTTGAATGGTTTCTCGACTGTAGCATAAGCAGGGCTGAGGAAATCGACAGTGTCGCCAGCCTCACCAAAACAGTTCATCTCGATGTTTTTTGTGACGATGTAGTGAGCTGACTCGAAACCATACTTGGAGATTGACTCGCCACCACGGCTGTAGTCAGCGAAGAGTTTAAGGTCATCGATATTGGCAATTTGATAAGGATCTGAGGCCGAACCGCTACCACCGCTGAAGAGGTTGATGGTAACTGTAACCTTCACTGAAGCGCTCTTGTCGTAAAGTGCGTTTGTGACGGTAACTGTAGCCTCACCTTCTGAAACACCTGTGATATTGCCTTCCTGGTCAACAGTCACAACATCCGAGTTGCTTGAAGCCCAAGTGAATTCGAGATCTGGAATGTAAGGATTAGGAGTCATTTCAATCTTGAGAGTCTTGCCGATGACAAGTTTTGTCTCGGAAGGCTCGACTGTAATGCTCTCAAGAACAACCTTCTTGGCAACAGTCACAGAACATTCTGCAGTCTTGGAGTCAATGCTGTTTGAAACGGTAATGGTTGCCTTACCTTCGCCGATGGCAGTTACCTGACCTTTTTCATTAACCTTGACCACTTTTTCATCTGAAGATTTGAAAGCGACTTCCATATCTTCATAAACAGGCTTTGCCGTAACTGTGATTTTGAAACTTTCACCTTCTGTCACAGCAACTGTAGCAGGCTTAATCGAGAAAGACTCGAGAGTCTTCTTCGGTTCTTGCTTTGTGCAGGCTGCCAAAACGAGCAGTCCCGCAAAGAGGATAGATAAAATCTTCTTCATGTGTTAATAATTATTTGGTTATTTTTTACTGTATCTGATTGCAAAATAATCGATTGCACTGTTTGCTGTCTTGCCGCTCTTTGCGATTGTACCGCCCTGATAGGTTACCTGATCGCCTGCGATGTCAGCAGAAGGCATGAGACGGATATAGACACTTTCCTTGTCAAGCATTTCAAGAGGGAGGGTGAGTCCCACTTCCTTGAATGCAGAGAACTGATAGTAGAGTGTATTGTTCCAGTTTGCAACATCTGAAACAACATAGTTGTCAATGAGTTTCCAGGCTGAAGAATCCCAATCGTCGTCAGACGGGTCTGTAGTCCATTCTGCCTTCCAGTAACGAGGGCCGCCTTCGTATGCGTTGTTCATAACTGTCATCTGCAAAGTGAGATAATCGGTTTCGATATCCTTTGTAGAGAAGTTGATGAGCCAGTAGTAAGGCTGTTCTCTCTCGTCATCCCACCAGTAGGCGTTTGCCCACGCACAATAACAGTCAGCCGGAACCCAACCCTTGCCATAGTTTGTACCATTAGCATCATCATTGATAAGTTCGAAGTAACCACCCATTGCGGCATTACCATATTCGGTACCATCCTCGAGGAAGATACCAAGTCCATTCTCGTTACCCCTGTGGAGTCCGAAAGGACGGGTTGCAAGGTTACCGATAGGACCGAGATACTTGAATGTCTGAGTACCGTGGCCATAATCTCCCCTCGAGGTCTTATAACCCTTGTAAGAGTGGGTGAACCAGCCGTTCTTGCCATAGGTCGGAGCCCAGGTACCATCACCATTGGACTTCATATAGCGGTACTCAGTGAGGAAGCCGTTGCCGCAAACATCGTCGAGAATACCGTCGGTCATATTGTCGTAGAGGTCGTTGAGGGCTACATGACGGAACTGATAACGGCCGATGTAACCGCACTCGTCTTCATCTTCATTATCCTCATCCACATACTGACGACATTTTTCGTGAACAACCACGAGTTTCATGCTTCCCTTTCCGTAAGGGAGTTTCTGACCATTGTTACGATAGACGCAATTGCTGTTTGTGAGAAGGTAGAACATATTGCCCTCATTATCCATAAGAAGTTTAGGATATTTGGTAATACGGTCTGCACCTGTTGCGAGAGTATAACCTTCGTTGCAAGGGAAGAGAGGTCCCTGACGTACAGGAAGCTCGATATCCATAAGTTGTACCTGAGTGTAGATATCGTCATCAGTGATATCCTTGTAATGAAGTTGTTTTGCAGGGATTTCGCTTTCCGAAACCTTTTCTGCCTTCATTACCTGAGAAGCGAGAAGACCTGAAATCACAAATCTCTTAGGGTCAATGTATTGAGTTACCTTTGCCCCCTTTATGAGAATCTGAACCTTGGTGTAGCGCTCAAGAGTATTATTCTCTTCGTCTGCAAATTCAAGCATAAAGCCATACTTGCCATCGAGTGACTCGAAATAAACCGTGCGCTGGCTCATTGTATAGTCGATAGACGCAGTTGTTGTCCTCGGATTTTCACCTGAATTGAGAGAAGACTTGTCGCTTACTACATAACCATTGAGAAGATAGTCACCTGTGATGGTTGCAACGCCACCCGCCTCTTCTACTATTTCACGAATCTCAGGGAAGGAGCGTTCCACACCGAATTCATTCTTATTATTCGCCTGGGTGAGGGAAAGTGTCACGGTATGAACCTTTTTCCAGCCATCGACATACTTGAAGGTGATTACCGCATTGCGAATATCGGCGGTAGTATTGTCTTTTGTCTTTATGTTGAGGAAACCGTTCGACATTGTGATGTCTTCTATCCACTCCTCATCCGAGCCTACATATTTGATTTTAATGTCAAACTCGTCGATGCTTGGAACATTGGTCTCAATGGCAACCTTGGTGTCCTGCTTGTTGTAGGCAAGGGCATTTGTTGCAGGAAGATTGAGAATAGGCATAATGACACCCTTCTGCTGAAGCTGTATGGTGTCACGGCGCTCATTTCCCGAACTTATGAGTTCAATCTGAGCCATTCTCGGGAAGCCTTCGTTGGCATCATATACCACGGTAACTTTTCCATCGCCATTGAACTTATTGCTGCTGAGAGCAGCCCAATCGACCTTTTCGGTGAAAGTGATTGTACCCGAAAGATTGGAAAGGTAATCGATGTCGATAGTACCCGGTTGTTCATCAACCACATACTCTTTTACCTTTGCTCCAAGTTCTTCCGGACGAGCCATCTTCGCATCATCATAGTTGCAGGATGATGCGAAAGGGAGGGCGAGGAGAAATGAAACTAAAACTGTTTTATTCATCTTTTTCATATTCTTTTCTCATTTTAGTTGTAAAGAACCGACATTTCGCCGAAGCGGATGTAGGCGGCAGTTGAGCCTGTATCCTGTACAGTGCCTCCGTCCGGAGTGGTGAGAGTTGCAGCTTCCTTGCTTGAAGCGATGAAGCGGAGGTAAACCTTATCCTGACCGAAGAGGCTTGAAGGAAGAACCGCAGTGTACTCTGTAAGACCAGGAATTGCCGTAAGGCTCATTGCATTGTCCCACCATACGATAGGACGCACTGCATATTCCTTGTCGAGTTTTGTGAAGGTTGTTCCGTCTGTAGAGTACTCGAGATGCCAGTAAACAGGAGCAAATATGGTTGTTTTGCTTCCATTGCCTTGAGCGACAGCCCAGTTATAGACGAGGGTTGAACCTGTCACATCCTTGGTTGAGAATTCAATCTGGAAGTAAGGAGCATCAGCATCTGTTGCACCCCACCAATAAGACGAACTCCAACGGCAGGCTCCATTGATTACACCCTTGCCGCTTCCGGTAGAAACGAGGTCGTTGTAGTCGCCAGTAAGACCGGTTGCAGTCGAGATGTTACAGAAGAGTTTTCCTTCGCCCGTCGTAGGCTCGAGTATGGTAGAAGCAACCGTATTCACGTTCCAATCCCACTCTACAAGCACATTGGTAAAGCGAGACTGATAGAAATCGATATCGCTTTCCTCAAGCACACGGATGGCATATTTTCCGAGATTTCCTTTTGTTACATAACGTTCCATCATAGGATTGGTACCTCCGATGATAATACCCGAGATATTGCCCGATCCCTGAGGGACGCCGTTACCTGTTCTTCTCCAAGGAGTCTGGCTGTTTGTTACCATATAGATGACATTGCCATTGCGGTCCCTGAGGTTGAGAGGATAGGCATCCACGAATGACGAGCTGTTACCCATAGGGTTGAGGTCTGTCTTGTAGGTATAACCATCAGTAAGGTTTGTGTAGCAACCTCTCTTGAAGGTTATTTCCATATCCTGAATAGTGGTGTATGTAAAGACATCGTTGTCAGTAAGGTCTTTAAGTTCCCTAACCTTTCTCTTTGCCGCAATACCCGGAGCAACTGATACGATACAATCGATAGTTACGCCTTCAAGAGTGTAGCGTGCAGGATCAGCCTCCTTGACAACCTTCACACCCTTGAGGTTGATTTTAACCTTCGAGTAACGTGAGAGAGTGTTGCTCTGCTTCTTGTCGAACTGTACCCTGAATCCGTGAGAGCCGTCTTCAGCCTGAATGTAGGTAAACTTGTCCTGATAGTCCATAATCATACCACGAAGACCGCTGTATGAAGACGGATCCATAGGATTGTATTCCATGTTTTTGCTGTCCTTGTCACCGATGACCACACCATCAATCATTGCATGGTCTGTGAATGTGTATTCGCCTGTAGAGCCAGGAATGAGGTTCTTGATTTCCTCGAATGTCCAAGACTTCACATAACGACTCTGGGTAAGGTTGAGTTTGAAGATCTTAGGCGCAGATCCGTTGCCGTCCACGTAGGTCATTGTGATAGTGACCTTCCTTGGCTCAGTCGAAGCGTTTGGCTTAAGATAAACGAGGACGCCTCCGTTAGAAGGATCTGCCACAACCTTTGTCACCCAATCCTTTTCTGTTCCCACGTATGAAATCTGGGCAGTCTTCACAATCTTGAAGAGGTAAGGAATGAGGTTTGACTCGACCGGAACGAGAACGGAGGTACTTGAGAAGTTGACCTCACCGCCTGTGATACTTGCATCGAATGAAAGATATGGGTCAAGTTTGCCCTGAATGAGTTCAACCTGAGATGTCAGAGTCTTGCCTGCAGCATCAGTGTGCGAAACCTTGAGAACAGCAGACCTGTCGGCTGATTCGAAGTTCTGGGCAACATTGAATACTACAGAATCATTCTTGATTTCAACTTCACTAATCCAGTAGTCTTCCTCTTCAGTTCCTTCAGGATAGTTCACTGTCCATTCTGCCTCATACAAGTTATAAGGTATGTTAGAGGTAAACGGAAGGGCAGCCCTGTCCGGAGTCTTTGCAAAGGTGTAACTTGGGTTGTTGAAGTGGAATTCAGGATTGGTCTGACCTGCAGCCTGAACCATCATAATAGTATCAACCTTCTCTTCAGTTTTGATTATAATGCCGACTGACCTTGAAAGACCATAATTGGCTGCGTAGGTGAATCTGACTTCTCCAAGTCCGTAACCTTCCACGCGGTCTATACCAGCCCAGTTGACAGGCTTCGTAAGAGACGCAGTCCAGGAACCATTTGAATAAACGGCTACAGGAGTCTCACCTACGGTCGCCTTGAGTTCTACAAGTTTTTGGGTGAGCGCGAGAGGTTTATCGATTTCGTAAGGCTTGTCGCAAGACGATATTGCTGCGGCAAGTACAAATGAAAGAGCTATTGTTTTAAGTATATTTTTCATGATTAGTTCCTCCATTATTCAATTCCTTGTTCATATTCCTTATTGTCAAGAGCATAGCCTGAATAAACGACCTCCTTGTCCGGAATTGGATAGAAGCGGTGGAAAGGCTGCATATTGTTCTTGAGGGTAGTGTAGTCTGTGTAAGCATAGGTATCGGTGTACCAAACACCCCATCTTACAAGGTCAAACTTGCGCTGGAATTCACCGAAGAGTTCGCGACCCCTCTCCTTGCGGATTTCTTCCATAAGGCGGATGTAGGTCTTGAATGTGGTGAAAGGCTTGATGCCTGCGCGGTTCTTAATCTTGTTGAGATATTCGATAGATTTGACCTCGTCCTGCTTTTCGCAATAGCACTCTGAAAGCATGAGAAGCACGTCGGCGTAACGGAATACCTTGTAGTTGTTGCCATCAGCCTGAGCAGCCATGTTAGGACACCAGAACTTAGGGCCTGTCCAAGGACGTGCGGAAACGCTCTTGAATGTCTGACCGTTATAGTCCCAAGCAAGGTAGATGTTCTTGCGAAGATCGACCGAACTCTTAGGCATCAGACCTGTGTGGAAGAATGCGTTAGGACGAGCAGCAGACCAGGTTGTTGCGGTGTTGCCGAGTTCAGGAATTTCCACACCGTCATAAATGTAGGTTGTTCCCTGGTGGGTCGGAGTGCAGACACAAGCCACATTGCTCACATACTGAAGACCGCCCGCGGTGTAAGTATGCTGGATTTCGAGAATAGACTCAGGAGTGTTCTTGTTGCGGAACATAATATCCTCGAGAGGGTATTGGTCGATTTCGCCATAAATCTTCTCGAGAGCCTGGCAAGCCTCGATGGCCTGATCCCAATCCTTGTTCCACATTGCCATCTTGGCGATGAGCATCCAACCCACTGCAGCACCTGCCCTGTTGTTCTTGACTTCTGAAGAACGAATCTGCTCCATGTTAGGAACAACTGAGAGAAGGTCTTTGATGAGTTCCTTGCGGGTAGTCACGGCATCCATACGAGGATATCTGGCAACTTCCTGAAGTTTCTCGACGGTGTTTACTTCCATTGTGTAGAAAGGCACGTCTCCGAAGAAACAAGTAAGGAGGTAGTAATACATTGCCCTCATAATTTTGCCTTCTCCGAGAAGAGTCACCTTGTCGGCATCTTCAAAATCTGCCTTCTCTATACCTGCAATCGCAGCATTTGAGTTTCTGATACCTGTGTAGCACTGAGTCCATACAGTCGAGCCGAAACGAGGTTTCGCAGGAGAAATATCAAGTTGGGCATCCAAAGTTCCGGATGCGATGTATGCAAGGTCGGTCACACATTCAGTCGCGATGAAGAATGTGTAGGTGTAGATTGACTTGAGAGGAATGTAGCAGCTGTTAAGGCTGGCATAGCACTGCTCTGTAGTCTTGAAGAAGTCTTCGGTACTTACGAAGCCCTGTTTCTTCTCATTAAGATCGCAGGCGCAGACTGAGGCTGCAAGCGCTGCAATTGCTATGATGTTGTAAATTATCTTTTTCATTTTCAGTTCCTCCTTCATTAGTATCTAACCTGTAAACTGAACATAAATGTCCTTGGTTTCGGATATGCACCAAGGTCCATACGGCGAATTGTTGAGGAATCGCTGTTGGTAGAGACATCCGGATCAAATCCGTTGTAGTACTTCCAAAGGTAGATGTTCTCGCCAGAAGCGGAGATTGTGAGGTCCTTGAGGAAGAATTCTTTCTTGAAATTGAAGGTGTAACTGAGGGTTATGTTCTTCAATCTCAGGAATGAAGCGTCGTGAACCAGCAATGAACTTGGAAGAAGTGGTCCTTCAACACCTGCTCTTGGCAGATTTGATTCAGGATTTCTCGTCGGGTGCCAAGAATCGAGCATGTAGCGATACTGGTTTGTGAATGTTGAGCCTGCCATGTAGAACTCCGAGAAGTTGTAAATTTTACCTCCGAGAGAGTACATGAAGTAGAATCCGAGAGAAAGACCTTTGTAACGGAAGGTATTCTGGAGACCACCATAGATGACAGGGTCTGCATTACCGAGGTAGCAGAGGTCCTGCTGGTTGAGGTTACCGTCGTGGTTTACATCGACATACTTAGGAGCACCGAGTGTCTTTGCAAGCGATACGGAAGACGATGCGTATGTCTTTGTGTACTGGTTACGGTCGATTTCATCCTGATTGTGCCATACACCTCCATAGACAAAGCCCCAGAGAGCATTGAGAGGATAACCCTTGACATAACCATACATCATATAAGGGTTGTTACCCGGAGATGAGTAAGCCACAACGAAGTCCTCTGTACCGATGTCGTTAACCATCTGAGTGTTGTGGGAGATGGTGAATGATGCGGTCCATGAGAAGTTCTTCTTCACTATAGGCTTGCCCTCGATTGAAAGCTCGAGACCCTTGTTGGTGGTTGAACCGATGTTGGCAAAACGTGAAGAATAACCTGACTGGGTTGCTGTCTGCACCGTAAGGAGAAGGTCGGTCGTCTTGGCAAGGTAGGCCTCAAAAGTGAAGGTCAGCCTGTTGCCGAAGAAACCTGCATCAAGCGCGATGTTATAGAGGTCTGTCTTCTCCCAAGTAAGGTTTGGAGAAGCAAGACGTGAAGGATAGTAGGCAACCGGCTGGCTACCGCCGAAGAGGTAACCTGAGGTTGTGGTGCTCATAGCCGCAAGTGAACGATAGGCTCCAATAGCATCGTTACCCGTACGACCGGCACTGAAGCGGAGGGAGAGGTCATCTACCACATTCGCATTCTTCATCCAAGGCTCGTTGGAGATGTTCCACTTGAGCGCTCCTGAAGGGAAGAAACCCCACTTTCTGTTAGCCGCAAAGTTGGATGCGCCATCGGCACGACCTGTAAGGGTAATGTAATAACGCTGTTTGTAGTTATAGTTGATACGGGCGAGGACTGACATCTTCGAAATCTCCGAATATGAAGATGAAGCGGAATATGTCTCCTTGTCGATGACGGCGTTCATATTGTTCCAAAGGTTGTCGTCCACCATATAGCCCGAACCGCTCAGCGAGAATGTCTTGCTTGCAGACTTGTAGGCGGTGAAACCTGCCATTGCGTCAAGGTGATGACCACCGAGGAAGTCCCTGTCGTAGGTAACCGTAGTCTCTGAAGAAAGAGAATAATCTTCAGCATCACTTCTGTAAGCGTCACCGCCCTCGCCTTCAGTCTTTATAGGAAGAGTCGAAGGATAGTAGCGGTTCGTGTTACGCTCATAGAGGTAGTATGAGAACTGGCTGCGAATCTTGAGTGTAGGGATAGGGGTAATCTCCACATTGGCAACCTGGTTCAAAGTGTGACGGTTGACATAGTGGGTATTGTTGTTGAGAAGCGCAGTAGGAGTGTTGATTCTCTGACCCGAATAGTAGAGAGGGTTGATGATATCCTGTGGCTTCATGAGTGGAGAAAGATACTGTGCCGAGTTGTACCAGCCTGTACCTCCAATCTGGGTAAGATTCTCGTCATTGTGACGGTAGGTATATCTTACGTTGTAACCCAACTTGAGCCATTTGAAGAACTGGTGGTCGATGTTGAAGGCGGTCTGAATACGCTCCATACCACTCTTCTTGATGATACCCTGGGTATTGTTGTAACCCACTGAAGCATAGTAGCGAGTCTTCTTATTAGCTCCCGAGAATGAAAGATTGTAGTTCTGATAAGGAGCAGTACGGGTGATTTCCTCAATCCAGTCAGTACCCTTGCCGAGAGAGAACGGATCCTTGTAGATGGACTCTGATATAGGAGTTGTTGTTCCGATTTCACCCATATTGTCGCTGGATGCGAACTGGGCATAGTCGTTTCGATAAAGGGCGAACTCGGTTGCGTTCATAATGTCGAGACGGCGTGGAAGTTGAGAGAAACCTGCGTCAGCCTTGAAAGTGATGTTTGGCTTGGTCGCACTGTCAGATCCACCGGACTTGGTGGTTATGATGATGACACCATTACTACCTCTTGAACCATAAATCGCAGTTGAAGATGCGTCCTTGAGGACTGTAATGCTCTCGATGTCGGCTGAGTTGAGGTCGTTAAGGTCGTGGATGGCATCCATCACACCGTCAACGACAATAAGAGGTTCGTTTGATGCCGAAATTGAACGTGTACCACGGATACGGATAGATGTGGTGGCTCCAGGTTCACCGGTAGTTGACATAATGTCGGCACCTGCGATACGTCCCTGAAGGGCCTGGTCAACGCTCGTGACCGGAACGTTCTTGATATCAGCCATTTTTACGTTGGTAACTGAACCTGTGAGGTCGGCCTTCCTTACGGAACCGTAACCGATGACCACCGCCTCATCAATCTGCGATGCGTCAACCCTCATCTGTACATTTACCACTGCACGCTTTCCTACCTGGACAGTCTCATCGGCATATCCGAGGAAAGAGAATTTCAACGATGCTGAAGGCAAACAGTTGATGGTGTATTTACCGCTCATATCTGTCATAGCCGCGTCCTTTGTTCCTTCGACAACCACAACAACGCCCGGAAGCGGTTCGCCGGTTTCATCCGTAACGACTCCGCTCACCTTTGCCTTGCTCTGTCCGAATGCAGGAACAACTGCACAAAGCATTAGGAGAAATGAAATTAGTTTTTGTCTCATAAGATTCGTTGGTTATTTTCTTTTTTACTTACTTGTTCAAACTACTCTGCATCCGTTTTCAAGAAATAAGGATAGTAAGAAGCATGAACCTGGTAAATGTAGAAATTATCAATGATGATACGGTTAGGCTTTGCCATCTTGCCCATATCACCTGCGACAATCCTGAACTTCGTACCTGAAGGCATATACTTGCCGCTCGGAGTCTTGACGAAGTAGTAGTAGGTTTTTGCTTTTTCAATGTCCTCAACGGCATTTGTGCTGCTGTAGGTACCCACATTGAAGGTTACCGTGCTGCCCTGAATGTCATTGAATACAGCGCCACCAAGAATTTCAAGAGTAACCTTGCCATTGTCAGTAACGCCAGAAGCATCAGTGTAGGCAAAGGCCTTGAATGCTACGACTACGAGGGAATCTGAGGCAATGGACTCGACGTATGGAGAAATGAGGTCTGCACCATAGCCGTCAGAGCTGCCGAGTTGCACAAGATGGTTGCGTCCATAGCAGTAAGCCTCTTCCTGACCTTCAATCACAGTCGAAGTGTAGCCATATTCCTTCTGAGTGGCGTTCCACTGACTGATAAGACGGGTTCCGCCCTCGACAGTCGGGTCTTCGTTGCCATACTTGAGCCAACTCCAGGTGTTGCTGTGACGAGCAGAGAATCCCTGGCGGATAGTCACGAATGTTCCCACAGACTTACCTGGGCAAGAGAATGAGAGTACGCCGGAACGACGGGAAAGTGTAGTTGTCATTGGAATATACGAGTATTCTATGACATTTCCACCGAGAGCGGCATCATAACCAAGTTCTTCGAATGAGAACCAGTTTACCGTGTCGGTGAGCGCTTTCTGGAATTCCACAGTATAGTCAAGATTGGTCTTGACTACGAGCCTGGACTTTCCTCCAAGAATGTTGAGCTCAACCAAGGTAATGGGGGCGACCTCTGCCTTAGGATCCAAAGGTTCAACCTCATACACCTCAATTTTATCATTCATGATGATTTTGCCTTTGTTGCAAGAGCCCAATACCACTGCCGCAATTGCTGCGACTGCAGTAATTTTCAGACAAGCTTTTATCATAAAGATTAGAATTGTGTTATTATAGCGTTATTATTGTTGTTATGGTTTGTAAAGTTAAAAAAAAAAAACGGATATCCCAACTTTTCGGTAAGAATATCCTGTTTTTCGAGGTTATATTTCTACTTTGAGAGAGATCTTCGACGCCTGTTATTCGTGGTTTACCCATACCTGGCGCTCGATTGCCTGTTCGAGAGACATCAGGGTTTCGGTTGATGAAATAAAAGGAATGTTCTGGATAGTATTAATCAGGACATTCATAAGATGGTCGTGATTTTGACAGTACATTTTCAACAAAAGAGCGTAACGGCCCGTAACAAAGTGACACTCCACGATTTCAGGAATGCGCTTCAGACAATCGACGACATCCTTATACTTGTTTGCCTCGGCGAGAGACACGAACATAAAGGCACAAATGTTAAGATTTATGGCCTGAGGCTTCACGAGAATGCGTGAGCCTGTGATTATACCTGTAGTTTCAAGTTTTTTCACCCTCTGGTGAATGGCAGCGCCGCTCACTCCGCACTCTCTTGCTATTTCAAGAAAAGGCATACGGGCATTTTTGACCAGCATCGACAAAATTTTGCGGTCTATTGCGTCAATTTGGTACATGTTACTTGGACTTGTTCTTAGAGTTATTGATTATTTTACGACAGTCCTCCTCCGAGAGTTTCTTTGGATCTGTCTTAGGTGGTATCTTGTAGTTTTTGCCGTCATAACTGATATATGGGCCATAGCGTCCGTCGATGACCTTAATCGGACCGAACTCGCTTATGGATTCCACATTCTTTTTCGTGAGAAGCTCCAGCGCCTCCTCAAGACTTATGTTCAGAGGATCCTTGCCTTTCGGAAGGGAGGCATTCACGTTTCCGCACTTCACGTATGCTCCGTAACGGCCCTTGTTCACAGTCACATCCGCCCCGTCCCTCTGACCGAGAACGCGAGGGAAAGCGAAGAGTTTGAGAGCGTCTTCAAGAGTCAGCGATTCTATAATCTGGCCCTTTTCAAGGGATGCAAAAATCTTGTCATCAGCATCTCCAATCTGTACGTAAGGTCCGTATTTACCGAACTTTACAGAAACCTCCTTGCCGCTCTTAGGGTCTATTCCGAGACTGCGGCTGACCCTTTGGTATTCGCCATTTTCCATCTGGGAAGTGACATTGCCGTGGAAAGGTCCGTAGAAATTTTCGATGAGGCTTGTCCATGCAATCTGACCCTCTGCCACCTTGTCGAAATCATTCTCGACAGCGGCAGTGAAGTTATAGTCGAGTACATCAGTGAAATTCGCCACGAGATAGTCGGTGACGATGATGCCTATTTCCTGAGGAAGAAGTTTTCCCTTCTCGGCGCCAAGAACCATGTTTTTGGTCTTTTCCTTAATGGAAGTGCCGGAGAGAACAAGGTTGGTAACGGTGAGTTTCTCACCCTCCTTATTGCCCTTGACTATATATCCCCTACCCTTTGTAAGTGTCGTAATTGTAGGGGCGTATGTAGATGGACGACCTATTCCGAGTTCTTCAAGTTTCTTCACGAGAGTAGCCTCGCTGTAACGATAGACAGGGGTATCGAAAGATGCGTTTGCAGAAATCTGTTTTGCCGAAAGGGACTGCCCGACTGCAAGAGAAGGAAGAATCACCTCTCCCGGCTGGTAAGACTGGTCCTCATCGTCCCTTCCCTCCATATAGACCTTGCGAAAACCGTCGAAGAGGATGATCTGACCATTTGAAACAAAGACGTGATCGTTGAGATTGTTCACTATCTTGATTTCGGTGTTCTCAACCTTTGCCGGAGCCATCTGACTTGCTATGGTTCTCTTGAAGATGAGGTCATAAAGCGCCTTTTCCTCTGCCGTTCCTGTTATCTCGGGATTGCTCAGATAGGTTGGACGGATTGCCTCATGTGCCTCCTGAGCGCTCTTGGACGTTGTCTTATACTGATGATAATGGTAGTATTCCTCGCCAAAAGTGTCTTTTATATACTGTTTGGCAACGGAAAGCGCAAGGGATGAAAGCGTGGTAGAGTCGGTTCTCATATAGGTTATGAGACCTTTCTCATAGAGGGACTGAGCCACATCCATAGTCCTTTTCACAGACATACGGAGTTTACGCGAAGCCTCCTGCTGGAGAGTGGAGGTGGTAAAAGGAGGAGCCGGATAGCGGAAACCCTCGCTCTTTACTATGTCACCTATTTTATATTCTGCGCCTATGAGGGACTCGAGAACTTCACGTCCGGCTTCCATGTCAAGGAACTTCTTTTGGATATAAGCCTTTATGCCTGAGGAAAATTCGCCCTCAACACGGTAGAACATCTTGTTTGCGGAAGAAAGAATCTCCCTTTCACGGTCAACAACAAGACGGAGAGCCACACTTTGCACCCTTCCGGCTGAAAGTTTAGGTTGCACCTTTCTCCAAAGCACAGGAGAAAGTTCAAAACCCACAAGGCGGTCGAGAACCCTTCTTGCCTGCTGCGCATCTACCAGTTTCATATTTATGTCACGCGGGTGCTTGACTGCTTCAAGAATCGCATCCTTCGTAATTTCGTGGAAAACGATTCTCTTTGTGTTCTCTTTCTTCAGACCGAGAGTTTCGAAAAGATGCCATGAAATAGCCTCTCCCTCGCGGTCTTCATCGGATGCGAGATAGACTGTCTCAGCCTGCGCCGCCGCCGCTTTGAGATTTGCAATGACTCTGCTTTTATCTTGTGGTATTATGTACTGCGGGGCAAAACCATGTTCGATATCAATGCTCAATTTCTTGTCGTCAAGGTCTCTGATATGGCCATAACTTGCAAGAACTTTATAGTCTGAGCCAAGATAATTCTGGATTTTTCCAATCTTGCCCGGCGATTCAACAATTACTAAATTTTTCATTTCGGGTGCAAAGTAACACACAATTTCTTGAATTATGAAAATTTTTATTGCTAATTTTGCCGGCTGAAATTTATTATATGAAATATAAAAACAGAAAAAAAATTGCAGTATGGATCTGGGGCATTTTTGGAGGAGGACTCCTGTGCGCCACCATATTCATCTGCCTCGTATGGGCTTTTGCCGACATTCCTTCGTTTGAAGAACTTGAAAATCCGGAGAACAAGCTTGCCACTCAGGTGATAAGTGAAGACGGACAGATACTCACCACTTTCCACATAGAGAATCGTTCCTACATCTCCTACGATGAACTCAGTCCCTATCTCGTTCAGGCTGCCGTGGCCACGGAGGACGTGCGTTTCTACAAGCACAGCGGAATCGACTTCCGTGCTCTCTGCAGGGTTGCCTTCAAGACCATTCTTCTCAGGAACTCGTCCCAGGGAGGAGGTAGCACCCTCACCCAGCAACTTGCAAAGACACTCTATCCGCGCGAGGACGACAAAGGCATTATTAAAATGGTATGGATAAAAATCAAAGAGTGGATAACCGCCGTAAAGATAGAGCGCAACTACACCAAGAACGAAATCATTACCATGTATATGAATTCGGTGTTCTTCGGCAGCAATGCGTACGGAATCAAAGCGGCCACGAATACCTTCTTTGCAAAAGAGCCTAAGGATGTAACGATTGAAGAGGCTGCGACTCTCGTGGGTATGGTCAACAAGCCAACTCGCTACAACCCGGCCCTCAATCCCGACAAGAGTCTTGACAGGCGCAACTTCGTTATTTCCCAGATGGAGAAGGCGAAATATATCTCAAAGGCACAAAGAGACTCCATCTGCCTTATTCCGATTACGCTTTCATATCAGGTTCAAGACCACAATTCAGGCATCGCCCCCTATTTCCGCGATATGCTTCGCCGCACGATGAACGCAAAGAAGCCTAAGAAATCCTCCTACAGAAACATTGAGGACTATCAGGCAGACTCTCTCAGGTGGAAGAATGACGGACTTTACGGCTTCCTCGAGAAGACACGCAAGGCAGACGGAAGCAAATACAACCTCGACAAAGACGGACTCCGCATCTACACCACCATTAACTACAAGATGCAGAAATATGCCGAAGAGGCTGTTGACCAGCACCTCAGAAGCGGCCTCCAGAAAACCTTCTTCAATGAGCTGAAGTGGAATTCGAACAGACCTTTCGCAAGGGATGTCGACCAGGAAATGGTAAAAACCCTTATGATGCAGGCACGTCGCTGGAGCGACCGCTACATCACAGCCAAGAACGCAGGCTTAAGCGAGCAGGAAATCCTAAAGAGTTTCGATGAGCCGGTGAAGATGAGGGTTTTCGCATACAACAAAAACGGCTATGTCGATACCACGATGACGCCTAACGATTCTATTCGCTACTATAAGTCGTTCCTTCGTGCTTCCTTCATAGCAATAGAGCCTTTCACTGGCCACGTGAAGGCATACGTGGGTGGCAACAACTACCGCTACTTCAAATATGACAATGTGACTCTCGGCAAACGTCAGGTAGGCTCGGTAATCAAGCCTTTCCTCTACACACTTGCAATGGAGCAGGGAATGACGCCTTGCGACAGGGTTACCAACGTGCCTCAGAGTTTCATCGTGAACGGAGAAGCGTGGACACCTCACTCTACCGACAAACCTGAAATGATAGGCAAGACTGTTACCCTCAAATGGGGACTTACAAAGAGTTCCAACAACATATCCGCATATCTTATGAAGGTATTCGGACCTGAGGCCATGGCAAAGAAGATGAAACAGATGGGTATTTCTTCACACATCGATGCCGTGCCTTCTCTCTGCGTAGGCCCTGCCGACATTTCCCTCTGCGAGATGGTTGCCGCCTACAACACCTACCCTTCACAGGGACTTTATATCGCCCCTCTCTTCGTCACCCGTATCGAAGATAATTTAGGCAATGTCATAGGAGAATTCACAACTCACGGAAGGGAAGCCATGTCGGAAGAAACTGCCTCTCTTATGCAAAACCTTATGATGGGTGTCGTGAGAAATGGTACAGGCTACCGTCTTAGAACGCAATACAAACTCATGGGTGAAATTGCGGGAAAGACAGGCACAACGAACGACCAGTCCGACGGCTGGTTCATCGGCTACACTCCAAAACTTACCGCAGGCATCTGGGTCGGCGGAGAAGACCGTCAGATACACTTTGCAACCCTCGCCAACGGTTCGGGAGGAAATATGGCCTGCCCTATCTGGGGTATATTTATGTCAAAGGTTATTAAAGACGGCACTCTCGGCATAAGCGAGGAAGACAAGTTCCCCGTTGTAGCCGGAGCGAAATTCAACCTTGACTGCAGCGGAGGCGACGGAGACATTTCGGATTCTGCCATCAGCACTTCAGAAGGTGGCGACGACGGCTTCTTCTTTTAGAACAATTTCTCTTGAAATTCAAGGATTATAGAAAACAGGTTTTAGAGGCTCTCGGAGGCATATACAGTCCCGAAGAGGCCTCTGCCGTTTTCGATATTCTTATGGATGCGCAAGGCCTACCTTCCTATTATTATATAATAGAGGGAGAACAGCCTGTTTCGGAGGAGATGCAGAGGTGGTTTTCCACTGCGGTAGAAAGGCTTTGCAAAGGAGAACCGGTGGCACACATTGTCGGCTACAAGGTATTTTATGGAAGACGGTTCAAGGTGAGTCCGGATGTATTGATTCCACGCTGGGAAACCGAAGAAATGTGTCTTGAAGCAATAAAGCATTGCAAGAGTCTGCAAGATAAGGCGGAAGGCTGGCTTGGCAAGGCGCAGGAGGCAGGCGCTCAAGGCGGCGATGATGGCGCTCAAGGCGTAAGACCAAGAGTCCTTGATCTCTGCACAGGAAGCGGCTGCATTGCGTGGACTCTCTCACTTGAAACCGGAGCGGAAGTCGTGGCTGTGGATATAAGCGAGAAGGCTCTCGACGTCGCCAAAGCGCAAGGAAAATTCATATCGTCGGAAAACGGAGGAAGCATGACAGGGGACGCAGAAAGAGCAAGCGAGACAGGCGACAGAGTAATTGTAAAACCAAAATTCATAAAGGCGGATGTGCTTGATACCGAATCGGTTATTCCAATGCTTCAGGCTGCCGTTGAGGGCGGAAAATACGACATCATACTTTCAAATCCTCCATACGTGCTCGAGAGTGAAAAGCAGGATATGGACAGCATAGTAAAGGACCATGACCCTGCCCTTGCACTCTTCGTTCCCGATGACGATGTACAAAAATTCAACACTGCAATAGGCCTTATCGCCTCAGCCCTTCTCGTAGAAGGAGGACTGCTTATGGTGGAAATCAACGAAAAACTCGGCAAGGAGTCTCTTGAAGCACTCGTAAAAGCGTATGAAGGAGGGCTCAAAAATGCTTTCGACAACGGCAAAGACAGAACGGCTGATGCAATATCCCTTAAAACAGGCATAAAGAAGGACCTTGCGGGACGCGACAGATTCGTTTTTATCGGTGGAAACGTTTCATAAAAGTTTCAAAAACGGCATTCTACGCATCTCTGTGGCCGATTATCCGTTTCACGAAAATTAAACGTTTAAAATTTGGCAGCCTCGCCTTTTCTTTGTCTTTTTGCAATAAAAAAGTCAAAATATGAAAAGGTTCACATTGCTGCTCTGCGCCCTCGCAGCCATTTTCTCAGGGTGCGAAAAAATCACAAACAAAGATTTTGAGAAAAAGAACACTCCCCTGCCGGAAATCACCAGGGAGGAGTTTGCCAAGGTCCTCAGCAACCTACCTATGAATGAGGGCACTTTCAAGGAGGTAAAAGATGCTGTGGGGGCTTCCGACAAAAATGGTTATGATGAAGAATACCCGATGAGCCTGGTATTCGGAACCCCCGGTTACGGCGTGGGCGACAAATACATAACCCCATCGAAGGCTGAGGCTCCAAAAAATTATGAAAACCCTCTGCGAAACCTCATTTCAGACTATTATAACTCGACTTGCCGACAAACTAAGGCAGGCGAAGAAGTAGTGGATGCAGAGTCCTATCTTGAGGCGTTGGAGAAGTCGGGAATGCAGATTTACTGGCCTTATCACGAGAATTGGGACGGCGTCACTCCCCCTGTCATAACATTTGACCCCGGAGTGGAGCAAAGCGCGAACACAGGCTTTATTCTCGGCAGCGGAGAAGAGGTTATTGTGGATGAAGAAACGGCTAAAAAGAGGCCTGTCTGGGTGGTGAACAGCAACTCTGACGAAAACTACATTTCAAATGAAATTTTCAGGCAGTTGGGAGGCAGCAAGGCTCTGAGATTGGGCACCCTAATGGTGCAGAAAAATGGTTCTGAGGCGGTGCAGAGCAATGACACAAAAGCGAAAAGCGAAGGGTTCAAGACTCTTATGCTGAAATCGGTTATGCCCCTCAGACACCACGACTGCTGGTTTGCCGGAGCCTCCGAGTATTTTATAAAAATCGGAGCCATAGACCATTTCAGCGCATCTTCCGAGACAGAATTGCAACTCTACAGTCCCTTCATCACCGACTTTATGATAGTCGTAAAACGAAAGCAGATGGGCACAATCCAAGACTGCAATGTCGTGCTTGTGAGCGAGTGGACAGACCAGTTGGAAAGTTGCGCCTTCCTCATTGTGGAAGATGACGGAGGAACAGTAACCAACTGGAAGGCTGAATGTACCGTAAAAGTGAGTTCAAAAAGTTATGGTATCGTGATTTCTATACCTGTCAACTCACGTGACGACATTATCTGGAGAGGTTCCCTGAGCCGCCAGTTCCTCGAAGCCTACGCGGGAGAAACCATACACTTCGGAGATATGGATGTAGTCTTCGATTTCCTGGAGTATTAGAGGCGATACCTGAAACACGCCTTCTGCATAAGAAAATCGTCCTTCAGAGGAATGATACCTAATATCCTCTTCTGTGCATGAAATCGAGCATATAATTGCCCAGACGAGGGTTTTTCTTGATGTAACTGCCGTGGTCTGCGCCCTCCACGATGACAAGTTCCGAGTCCGGAATCGAATCGGCAATCAGGGTTGTGTGCTCCACTGAAATCAAGTCTTTGCTGCCCGCGATTACAAGGGCGGGAACCTGAATGCTTGCAAGTTGTTCAGGGGTGATGTTCGGTTCGTTGAGCATCATCATCAGCAGAGGCGTGCCCTGAGAGAGAATCCACTCCTTGAAACTCTCAAAATCGTCTCCACAATCAGGCGTGAGGTTTGCTCCCGCTGCAACTATCATAGAACTCGTACCGGGATGGGCTATTTCCAAAAGAAGTGAGTTTATTCCGCCATCGCTCCAGCCTCCCACAACAGGCTTTTCAAGACCGAGTGCTTTGATGAAGCAGTAGCAGTCTTCTGCCATATCTGCATAGTGATATTCCTCGAGAGGCTCGTTTTCCCCCTGTCCTCTCGAAGTCAGACAATAGACCCTGTAACCTGCCTTTGCAAGCTGGATTTGCTGGGTGGCCATACTGCGATGTGAGCCTCCGTTTCCGTGCATGAGCACCACCGGTTTACCGTCCTCGGGACCTCTGACCGAATATAGAAAGTCAAGGCCGTTGAGTTCGATATGGCATATTGTTTCGGGTATATTCCTGCAACTGATGAGCAGTGCGGAATAATAAAAGAACCCTATTATCTTCCTAAATACCTTCATAAATCAAAATTTATTTTTCTCCTTGCATAAAAAGTTCTCCATTCAGAAATTCCACACTCTTTTGGGCGAATTGATAACCTTTTGTGTCCGGCTGGGCAACCTTCAGATACCGTTCATACCACTGAAGCGCTGCTTTGTATTCTTTTTTCTGTTCATAGCAATAGGCGATGGTGGACAAAGCAGAAATGAATTTCGGATTATATTCATACGCTTTTTTATAATGCAATATGGCATCATCCCAAGCATTTTGCTTTTTATAATATCCTAATCCATACTGCTGATGAATCAATGATAGAATACTATGATCGGGTTCCAGCATTTCAAGGGCTTTGTCCAACCAAGGTTTCACATCCCGATCAAATGGAAAACACAAAGCAGATTTTACACCGGCTATAGAAAACGCGAGGTTTACGTCACTCGAATCTATTTGCCATGCCTTTTCAAACTCTTCCTGTGCTTTGACAAGACTATCGGTACGCCAATAGCATTGGCCCAAATTAAAGTGAATTCCATAATTGTCATTGCCAAGGCGGATTTGGTTCTCAAATATCTCGATTGCAGGAGGATAAGATCCATTTTGGTACAATGCAAGACCCTTAATTGGAGCGACAGTGAAATTGTTCGGGTCATTGGCCAGGAATGCATCCGACAAACTTATCGCCGATTCATAATCCTTGCGGTCAAGATATATTTTTGCCGCTTTACTGACTACATTGTCATTATTTGGCTTTGCGGCAAGGGCTTGGTTATAAAACACAAGAGCCGAATCCGTCTGCTTCATTTGATTATATGCATCCCCAACCATCTCAGAAATGGTGGGAATTGAATCCAAAGCCAATAACTGTTTCCCGGCATCCACCACATCCGGCCACGCCTTCAATTTATAGAACACGCTAATCTGTCTGACCTTATAGAGAATATTTGAAGGACATTTGCAAGAAAGCATGAAATATGTGCCTGCGGCATCTTCATATTTGCCACATTGATAATGGCAATCTGCAAGTTCAGCGAGCACCTCCTCATCGAAATTATTGCCGATAAGGCTTGAAAGGGTATCTATTGCCTCGTCAATTCTAAATATACTCTTCAAATATCGAGCAGTCGCTATGGTGTTATTTCTAACAGCCACAGAATCGGCTTTCTGAGCATAAAGATTAAATGAGACAACTGACAAGAAAATCAAAAAAACAATAACCTTTTTCATTATCACAATACCTTCTTTTATCCACAAAGATAAGAAAAAAATTGCTATCTTTGCAGCCCTAAGGGCTGTGTGCGCGTGTACACGGGAAAAAGACCAGATATGATTG
Source organism: Bacteroidales bacterium (assembly GCA_021443515.1). Taxonomy (GTDB): domain Bacteria; phylum Bacteroidota; class Bacteroidia; order Bacteroidales; family UBA932; genus Cryptobacteroides. The sequence goes on along the minus strand of JABUTT010000243.1, from coordinate 5,357 downwards.
AGAAAAAACTTTATCCTCTTCGCTTCATCCCTACCCCTTCAGTGAGAGTATGGGGAGGCAATTCACTTATCAACGAGCTCGGAAAGTCTTTCGTAGAAAAGGCTGAAGACGGTAGCGAGAGAAAACTCACAACCAAGGACAAAATCGCCGAAAGTTGGGAGATTGCCGATATGGGCGCGCTTGCAGAATCCGTGGTTGAGAACGGCTACCTTAAAGGCAACACCATCGAAGACCTTATGGGTGTGTATTTCGATCGCCTTGTCGGAGAGCATGTCTATAACCGTTTCGGAAGCCAGTTCCCTCTCCTGATAAAATACCTCGACATCTGCGACCGCCTTTCATTCCAGGTTCATCCTGACGATGAAATCGGCGCGACAAGGTATGATTCCCTCGGCAAGACCGAGATGTGGTACATTGTCGATGCGGACGATAAGGCGACTCTCTATATGGGCTTCAACAAGGCTATTGACGGAGGCATACTCTACGACAAATGCCACAAAGGAACTATTCTCGAAGATGTAAACACCGTACATCCGAAGAAAGGCGATGTCATCTTTATCAAGCCAGGCACGGTTCACGCCGCAAATGGTCACATCCTCGTGGCTGAAATACAGGAGAGCAGCGACCTTACCTTCCGTCTCTATGACTGGGGCAGGGAGTTCGACCCTAAGACCGCACGCAAGATGCACCTTGAGGAAGCGATGGATTTCATCGACTACGAACCTTACAAGTGGGAAAATTACCACAAGGCTGAAGAATTTGCCGACAAGACCAAGGTTGCAAAAACCCTCGTGGATTGCCCTCATTTCAAGGTTTCCAAGTTGGATATTACCTCTCCTATCCGTGTCCGTCCTGAAGACTACGACAGTTTCATCGTCTATATGTGTCTTGAGGGCAAGGTTTCAATTCAGGTTCCTGAGGTTAACTCCAAAGGAGAGACCACTACCGACAACTACATCCTTGAAAAAGGCCAGGTCATCCTCATCCCTGCAGAGATTGAGAACTTTGTGATTGTGCCTATGGAAAAAGAGTCCACTCTCATCGAGGCATACGTTCCTGAAACTGAGGAAGACAGAGTTGCGACCGAGTATATCGAAGAAAATATAGATTTTAAGATAAATGAATAAGAAAGTACTGCTTATGATTCTTGACGGCTGGGGTGAAGGCCGCAAGGATTCATCAAATGCCATCTTCACCCAGGGAGCGCCTTTCATCGACTCTCTCAGAGCAAAATATCCGATGGGACATCTTCAGGCTTGCGGGGAATATGTGGGTCTGCCTGACGGACAAATGGGCAACAGTGAAGTCGGTCACCTAAATCTCGGTGCCGGAAGAGTTGTCTATCAGGACCTCGTGAAAATCAACCGTGCCTGCAAGAGCCACACCTTCCTCGAGAATAAGGAAATCAAGGCTGCATACGACTACGCCGCTTCAAATGGCGCCTCAATCCATCTTATGGGCCTTTGCTCTATGGGCGGAGTCCACAGTTCGCTCAACCATCTCTACGAGTTTCTGGCTGTTGCAAAACAATACAATCTCGACAAGGTTTATGTTCACTGCTTCATGGACGGTCGCGACACCGATCCGAAATCGGGACTTGGTTTCGTGAAGGATCTTGAGGAGCAGATGGCAAAGACCACTGGCAAGGTGGCATCTGTATGCGGACGATTCTATGCAATGGACCGCGACAAGCGTTGGGAAAGGGTTAAACTTGCATACGACCTTCTCACAGAAGGCAAAGGCGACAAGTTCGAATCGGCGACAGAGGCTATTCAGGCTTCATACGATGCAGGCGTGACCGATGAATTTATCAAACCTGTCAGCATCACCGAGAACGGACAGAGCGTAGCCACTATCAAGCCTGACGATGTGGTCATCTTCTTCAACTTCCGCAACGACAGAGCTCGTGAAATCACAGCAGTCCTCACTCAGAACGATATGCCGGAGCAGGGAATGCACACTATGCCTCTCTACTACTGCTGTCTCACTCCTTACGATGCGTCATTCACAGGCCTCCACATCCTCTTCGACAAGGAAAATGTTCAGGAGACTCTCGGAGAGGTGGTTGCAAAGGCGGGAAAGAAACAACTCCGCATTGCAGAAACTGAGAAATATGCCCACGTAACCTTCTTCTTCAACGGAGGACGCGAGGCAGAGTTTGAAAATGAGGATAGAATACTTGTGAACTCGCCAAAGGTTGCAACCTACGACCTTCAGCCTGAAATGAGTGCTCCAGAGGTGACCGAGAAACTTGTTGCAGACATTAAAACCGCAAAGCACGACCTCATCATACTCAACTTTGCAAACGGCGATATGGTGGGCCACACAGGTGTTTTCCCTGCAATATGCAAGGCAGTGAAGGCTGTTGATGAGTGTGTCGAGAAAGTGGTTACGGCTGCCATCGAGCAGGATTATGCAGTGCTTCTCACGGCAGACCACGGAAATGCAGACTATGCTGTGAACGAGGACGGTTCCCCTAACACGGCACACTCTCTCAACGAAGTGCAGTTCATAGTAATCAACGCCCCAGAGCAGATTAAGACTGTTCAAGACGGATGTCTCGCTGACGTTGCTCCAACAATCCTCAAACTCATGGGCATAGCTCAGCCTGAGGCAATGACAGGAAAGGCTTTAATATAAGAGGAAAATCATTCTTACTTAATCTAAATGGCAAACATTAGAAACATCGCAATCATCGCCCACGTGGACCACGGCAAGACTACCCTTGTCGATCGCATGATCTATCAGGCAAAACAGGCCCGCGAGCAGGAAAAACTCGGCGAACTCATCCTTGACAACAACGACCTTGAAAGGGAAAGGGGCATCACCATCCTTGCCAAGAACGTGTCAGTCAACTACAAGGGGGTAAAAATCAATGTCATCGACACTCCGGGCCACAGCGACTTCGGCGGTGAGGTGGAACGTGTGCTCAATATGGCGGACGGAGTGCTTCTTCTCGTGGATGCATTTGAGGGCTGCATGCCGCAGACACGTTTCGTGCTTGAAAAGGCAATCAAAATGGGCAAGAAACCTATCGTTGTGGTGAACAAGGTTGACAAGCCTAATTGCCGTCCTCTCGAGGTGCAGGAAGAGGTTTTCGACCTTATGTTCTCACTCGGAGCAAGTGAAGACCAACTCGATTTCCAGACAGTTTTCGGAAGTGCAAAGCAAGGCTGGATGACCCGAGACCTTGATGTCCCTTCATCCGACATAACCCCTCTTCTCGATACAATACTCGAAGTGATTCCTGAGCCTGAAGCAAAGGAAGGCACTGCCCAGATGCTTATTTCGTCTCTCGAATACTCGCCTTACGTAGGCCGTATCGCAGTGGGCCGTATCACAAGAGGAACGCTTACAGCGCCTTCAAACATATCGCTCTGCAAGCGTTACGACATAATTCAAAAACAGCGCATAAAGGAACTTATGATATTCGACGGCCTCGGAAAGACCAAGGTCAGCGAAGTTCAGTGCGGAGACATTTGCGCAGTGGTCGGTATCGAGGGGTTTGAAATCGGAGACACAATAGCAGATTTTGAGAATCCCGAAGCTCTCCCTCCTATCAGCGTGGATGAGCCGACAATGAGTATGCTCTTCTGCATCAACAATTCTCCATTCTTCGGACGCGAAGGCAAGTTCGTCACCTCACGTCACCTCAAGGAGCGCCTTGAGAAAGAACTTGAGAAGAACCTTGCTCTCAGAGTGAAACCGGGTCCTAATGCAGATTCGTTCATCGTCTATGGACGTGGAGTGCTCCACCTTTCAGTGCTTATCGAAACTATGCGCCGTGAAGGATTTGAGCTCCAGGTGGGCCAGCCGAAGGTTCTCGACAAGACAATCAACGGCGTAAGATGCGAGCCTATCGAGGATCTTACCATTGACCTTCCTGAAGAGTTCGTGGGCAAGGCAATCGACATATCAACACGTCGCAAGGGCGCCCTCATACGTATGGAAAACCGCGGAGACCGCACCCACCTCGAGTTCGACATTCCTGCCCGTGGTCTTATGGGACTTAGAAGCAACCTCCTCACCGCTACACAGGGAGAAGCTGTGGTTGCCCATCGTTTCAAAGACTATGAGCCATACAAGGGTGACATAGAGCGCCGTACGAACGGTTCTCTCGTATCCCGCGAAACAGGTCTTTCAGTGGCATATTCAATGGATAAACTCCAGGATCGCGGCCGCTTCTTCCTTGAGCCAGGCGTCGAGATTTACGCAGGTCAGGTAGTCGGCGAGCACGTTCACGAAAGAGACCTCAACATAAACATCTGCAAGACAAAGAAACTCACGAATATGCGCGCAAGCGGTTCGGACGACAAAGTTATGCTCCCGCCGCCTATTGTGTTCTCTCTTGAAGAGGCGCTGGAATATATTGCAGAGGACGAAATGGTGGAGGTAACTCCAAAGTCCATACGTCTGCGCAAGACCATCCTCGATATGATAGAACGCAAACGCCACAACCCTGACAACTCTGAAGACGATTAGATTGTTTTGGGATTTATAAAAGAATTTCTTATCTTTGCAGGCTCAAAGCCATTATAAGTTATGACTGCTGAAGATTTGTCAATATCTTTAAATGAAATAACGAGCGGCTGGAAGGAATACAACTGGACAGTCGGGCTTGAGTTTTTCCAGTCCTTTGAAAACGACAACATCCTCGATGCCGACATTAGGGCGAAAGTCAAGGTCAGCAAAGTGGAAGATGGTTCCTTTCTCGTGGATCTCGCTCTCAGCGGGACACTTACAGTGCCTTGCGATAGGTGTGGCGAAAGCGTGGAGATAGCCTGCAAGAACAAGGCTGACCTCGTTGCCCTGCACTGCGAAGAAGATATTTTTGAGAAAGACGGAAGGGAAATCATCCAGTTGGAGGAAGGGGCAAGAGCCCTGAATTTAAGTCAGGAAGTGTATGACTTTGCCATCCTCGCTCTCCCTCTGAAATGTTGTCATCAAAAGGGACAATGTTCCGCAAAGGCCCTTGAAACCCTGTCTGAAAGCAGGAAGGCCTCGAAGGAACAGGACAACAAACCATTTGCCGCATTGGCGGATTTGATAAAAAATAGTAACAATTAAATAATATACAACCATGGCACATCCTAAACACAAAATCTCGAAAGCAAGAAGAGATAAAAGAAGGACACATGATACAGTCGCTCTCCCAACACTGGCTACTTGTTCAAACTGCGGTGCAACAATAAGATACCACCACGTTTGTCCAGAGTGTGGCTACTACAGAGGTCGTCAGATCATCGAGAAAGCAGCTAACTAATTGCTGCTTTTTTCATCTTTGGCCCTGTAGTTCAACGGATAGAATGGAAGTTTCCTAAACTTTAGATAGCAGTTCGATTCTGCTCGGGGCTACA
>JABUTT010000067.1 GCA_021443515.1 Bacteroidales bacterium | reverse complement strand
CACCAAGGCTGAATAATGCAATCAAGACACTTAGTTGGGATTATCGCTGTGGGGATGGCTGTCCTCACAGCGCTTTCCTGCACTAAGCCCGCTCCTGTCATCCCTGAAGAGGAATTTGAACTGAGCCTTCCTTCTCCTACTGCAACCTATATTTCCGGCAGCCAGTTTTTAACCGTTAAGGCATCAGGAGAATGGTCGCTTGATCTCGATTTTGGGGAAGGAGTGCAACCTTGGCTCACGATAGATAAGTCTTCGGGAGACAAGTCTGCCGCCGTCGTTATGACATGGCAGGCAAATGGTGGAGAAAATACCAGGATCTGCATAATAACTCTGACTTCCGGAGCCAAGAAGACCGAAGCGGTATTTACTCAGAGTGCAAGGGTTCCGATTATCTCGGAACTCATTCCAGACGAGCCGAGAAAATGGCTCGAACTGCCTGCGATGCCGGATAATGACGGAAGATATTTCTTCTTCCACGATATGAATCTTGGTTCAAAGACGGTCCGTAACTATTCTTTCTACTATGACCCCGATGCCCTTATTTCCGTTTGGGTTGCCTATCCGCTGAATAAGGGACTTATAGGTAATGGAAGTCGTACGGATGCCTGGGGTTATGACCCTAAGTTGCCAAGAGACAGGCAACAGTGCTTATCATCTGCATATAGAGGAGGATATGACCGAGGCCACCAGCTTCCTTCGGCAGATCGCCTTGCAAGCGGAGCGAATGAGCAGACGTTCTATTTTACCAATATGACTCCGCAGAAGGCTGCCCTGAATCAGAATGAGTGGGCCTCCCTTGAAAGCAAGGTCCGTACCTGGGCAGGTTCATTGGATACGCTTTATGTGGTTACGGGAGCTAACATCAAGGGTTCAAAGTCTTATGCTTACGACAACAATAATAAGGCCGTGACCGTTCCTGTGGGCTACTTCAAGGCTCTTCTCGGTTACAAGCCGGGTACGGTGGGAAACACTACCGGAGGTTATATCGCCCTCGGCATTTATTACGACCATTACAATTACTCAAGTACGATGTCCGATCAGTATATGACGATAGATGAACTTGAGAGTAAACTCGGAATGGATTTCTTCGTGAATCTGTCCGACAAAATTGGAGAAACTTTATCCGCACAGGTTGAGTCCAAGATAGATGCCTGGTGGACGAAAAACTAAGAATAATGATGAAAAAACTATTCCAGATTACAGCGGTAATGCTTTTTGTGAGCATTAATTGCCTTGCCCAGAAGCAGCAGAAGTATGTGATAGGCTTCTACAATCTTGAAAACCTTTTCGACATCTACCACGAAGAAGGAAAGAATGACTACGAATTCCTTCCTGAGGGCAAGAACCAGTGGACACAGGCAAAGTACGACAAGAAGCAGGCAAACATGGCTCACGTCATTGCGGAGATGAAGAATGACAACAAGGTTTTTCACACGATTCTCGGTATATCAGAGATTGAGAACCGCCTCGTGATAGAAGACCTTGTAAGCCAGCCTGAAATAGCCGCAGCCAACTATCAGATTGTTCATTATGACGGTCCTGACAGTCGTGGCGTGGATGTGGCTCTTCTCTATCGTCCAAGTCAGTTCAAACTTCTTGCAAGCGAGTCCATCCCTTTCACTTTCGAGCCTTCTTCGATAGATTTTTCTGCTTGGACAGACGAGGAAAAGAGTCGCTTCAAGACCCGTGACATCCTTATGGTTCGCGGTACTATCGAGGGTCAGATGTTTGCCTTCTTCGTTGCCCACCTCCCTTCAAGAATTGGTGGAAAAGGCCAGGATCTTCGTCCGAGAGGAGCTGAAATCATGTACCAGAGGGCGGCAGAACTCGAGAAAGAGTTCCCGGGAATCAAAATAGTTGCCATGGGAGATATGAACGACAACCCTACGGATGAGAGTATGGTTACCTATATGCACGGCAAGGCAAAAATTGAAGATGTGAAGGAAGGCGATTTCTTCTCTCCATTCACCAAGATGCTTGCCGACGGCTATGGCTCTCTCGCATATCAGGGCACCTGGAACATTTATGACATCATCCTTTGCAACAAGGCTCTCGCCACTCCGGAGGATGGTACTTTCCGTATTCAGAAAATCAACAAGAAAGGCTATTATGGCCGTATATTCAAAAAACCGTTTATGACCAACCAGAGCGGACAGTACAAGGACACTCCTTTCCGTACTTTCTCCAACGGCTCTTTCATCGGCGGTTATTCTGACCATTATCCAACTTACATCGTAATAGGCAAATAATGAAAAAGACTATTTCAATGATTTTGGCGCTTGCATTGTCCTTTATGGCTTGGGCGCAGTCTCCTACAGGAGGAATCAAGGCCTCTGTGGTGTCTCGTGGTGACAAGGTTCCTGTTTCTAATGCAAAAGTTGCACTTCAGAAGGATGGAATTACTCTCACAACGGCAATCACAGCCGAGGACGGTTCATTCTATTTCAAGGATCTTCCGGACGGCCCGTATTCTCTTTCTGTGGATGCAGAGGAATACACTCCTATTCAGATCAACGTGTTGATTGAGAAGGGAAATGTAAGAAACCTTATGTTCGTAACCCTTACTCCTCAACAAAGCAACAACGACCTCGATGACTCGAACTTTGCAGAGTTTGACCTTGATGACAGCGGTTATACTGACGCTCCTACTATCCTTTTCGGTAGCAATGACGTCTTTACAAGCGTTGCCGGCTATGGTTTCAGTGCAATAAGGTTCAAAAACCGTGGATACGATTCAGAAAGTCAGGATGTTTATCTTGCAGGCGTTCCAATCAACGACGCAATCACAGGTTATTCTCCTTTCTCTCTCTGGAGCGGTCTTAACGAGGCTATGAGGTCTAAGGACACCACCCTCGGTCTGAGTACTTCGGATGTGGGAGTAGGCGGTTTCAATGGTGTGACCAACATCAACGCCATGCCTGAGAATGTGCGTCCGGGCTGGAGATTCTCCGCTTTGACAAACTCTGCCCTCTACCGTCTTCGCCTTATGGCAAACTATGCATCAGGCCAACTCGACAACGGATGGTCTTTCGCATTTAATGTTTCCGCCCGCCTTGGTGGAAATGATTGGGTAAAGGGTGTTTACTACAGGTCTTTTGCCTTCTATGCAGGTTTGAGCAAGAAGTTCGCCGATGCTCACAGATTTTCGATTGTGGCATTTGCCACTCCGGGACAGAGAGGTGCGCAGAATGCTTCCACTCAGGAGGTTTATAACCTTATGGGCGACAATATGTACAACTCCAACTGGGGTTACCAGAATGGCAAGGTGCGTAACTCGAGGGTGCGTATCACCTGTGAGCCGGTCATCATCCTTAAATATGCTTTCAATCCTTCTTCGGCTTTGAAGGCAGAGGCTACAGTTCTTTACAGAACAGGTTACAATGGTTATACTGCGCTTGATTGGTATGACGCTTCAGACCCAAGACCTGATTACTACCGCAACCTGCCTTCTTACGCCTACATCGAGGACGAGGACTACAACAGGACAAATGAGGAAAAGGCTGCGTGGTCGCAATATGCCTGGACTCACAGGGGCAAGGAATACAACAACTACCAGCACCTCAACTGGGATCGCCTCTACAATGTCAACTACAACAATCCTGACGGCCGAAGCAAATATGCTCTTGAAGAGCGTCGCGTTGACCAGAACGACTTGAACATAGCTCTTAATGTCAAGTGGTCTCCACTCGATTATCTCACACTCAACGCCGGTCTCAACGGCCGCATCAACCGCACCGAGAACTACAAAATTATGAATGACCTTCTCGGAGGTACATACTATCTTAATATAGACTCGTTTGCCGAGCGTGATTTTGCTTCCAACGAAGCGCTTATCCAGAATGATCTCGACTACTTCCTCAAGAACGGTTCTGCCGAGAAGATCACAAAGAACGGCAAATATGGTTATGACTATTATGCTCAGATTCGTCGCGGAAAGGCTTGGTTCAACCTCACTTATAAGAAGAATTTCCTCACTGCATACGCTGCCGGCTCTATCGGAGTGGATGCATTCTGGAGGGAAGGTCTTGTGAGAAAGGGTCTCTTTGCAGGTCTCGATGACGAAGGTAAGGAGATTATATACCAAGGCAAAGTCCTCACTACATACGATGCTGAGGGCAATGTGATATCTTCAAAGGGTAAATCGGCAACAAGCACCTTCCTTGTAGGTTCTGCAAAGGTAGGTATCGCATACGACTTCATCGGAGGTCACCGTATCAGCGCCAATGCAGGTTTCTTTGCCGATGCCCCTACATTCAATCAGTCCTTTATTTCTGCCCGCACAAGAAACTCTCTCGTTGCAGGTCTCAAGGACAAGAAGACGGTGTCCGCCGACGTCAACTACCAGTACAACAACAACGGCTTCAGCGTTCGCCTCACAGGTTTCTTCACGAAGATTTACAATCAGACCGATGTGATGAGTTTCTACGATGATTCACAGCAGTCTTTCACCAACTTTGCGATGACAGGAATCGACCAGCGTCACCTCGGTCTTGAAGCAGGTGTGAAGGTTCCTCTCGGAGTGCAGGGACTTAGCCTCAGCGCAGTTGTAAGTTTCGGCGAGTACATCTACACAAGCACTCCTCACATGGTGCAGACCGTGGACAACAACTCTTCAATCATTCGTAACGAAGATGTGCCTTACTGGTCTAAACACCCTATTTTCAAGATTGCAGGCTATGTTGACGGCGTTCCTGTTTATGATGAAGATGCAGAAGGAAATCCTATCATTCAGGGTTATCAGAAGCACTATGTGCCTTCAACTCCTCAACTTGCAACCGCCCTCGCTCTCAACTACAGAACTTCTTCATACTGGTTCTTCGAACTTAACGGACAGTTCTTTACAAACTCTTATCTCGATATGAACCCTCTCTATCGTACACACTTTGCTTGTGGAGGTGGCGACGGCGTTGAAACTCCTGCCGAAATTATCTATATGACAAGTCAGGAAAAATTTGATCCTGCCTTCCTCCTCAATCTCAGCGTGGGCAAGAGTTGGTATATCAACCGCAAGTATAATATCGGTTTCTCTCTCGAAGGAAAGAACCTCCTCAACAACAAGAATGTCAAGACAGGAGGCTACGAACAGACTCGTCTCATCTCTTCTCAGGGCAAGGACCGTTATTATCGTTTCGACCCTAAGTATTTCTATATGCAGGGCATTAACTATATGTTGAACATCTATTTCAGATTCTAAGCGTATGAAAACAAATAAAATTTTTGCGGCTCTTGCAGCCATTACCCTTTTTGTTTCCTGCGAGGAATTCCAGCCGGTATTCACGGTTGATTACGAGAATCCGTCTCCTGCCAAGCCGGTAGAGATGACAGCGACTCACACTATTGCAGATGTTGCTCAAATGTACACAAACGGTACTTTCAAAGCATCGGAATATTATAGGGTTAAGGATTATATTGTAGTGAGCGGTGTGGTTTCGACAACAGACCAGCCTGGCAACTTCTACAAGAGTCTTTATATTCAAGATGAGACCGGCGGTATTGAGGTCAAGATAGGTAAGAACGCCCTCTATAACGATTATCTTCCGGGCCAGAAACTTTATGTCCTCTGTCAAGACCTCAGTGTCGGACAATATGGTTTGGGTTCAAACGGCAACGGTATGATTCAAATTGGTTTCTCAGACCCTTCAGGCAGTTATGAGACATCATATCTTGAGTCTCCAATCATAATCAATACCCATGTGTTTACAGGAGAAAAAGGAAACCCTGTTACCCCTGTTGTCCTTAAAGAATCTGAACTTCCCGGCTCATCCGACACCCAGAAGACCAATAAGAATGTAGGACGCCTCGTAACAATAACCGATCTTACTTACGGCTGGGATGACCCTAAGTACGGTGACCATAATGAAGCCTTTGTTCTTCTTTATCTTGATTCAAACAAAGACAAGAAGGCTTCTTCAAACCGTATTTTCATTTCGGGTTCAGGCACAGGTATCACCACTTGGGCTATGTCCAAGGCAAAGATGACCGAGTATCTTTATTCGGGTATTTGGGATAATGTCTATATCGGCAATGCCAAGGATTACAACTATGGTACAGTGGGCGACCGCAAGGGAGATGGAACCTATCCTACAATTGAAAAGGCCGCAGGCTCTGTGAGTCAATACTTCCACACTCCTTCAGGCAAGTGCGTTCAGATTCGTACAAGCGGTTTCTGCAAGTTCTCTGATACTGAGATTGACCCTGCCGTCCTTGCAGGCACGAAGAAGATATCCGTTACGGGTATCCTCTGCCTCTATCAGGGCAATATCCAGATGGTAGTGAACAATATTGACGACATCAAGATTCAGTAACTTTCAGAACAACCTACTATGAAAATACTTGTAATAGCGCCAATGGAGAGGGAACTTGTTAATTTTAACGCGGCCCTTTCCACCTTTGATAAGCTCAAACATTCTTACAAGGCTGTGACTTGCGATGTGGGCAAGGCATTTGCTGCAGCATGCACTGCGGTTGAACTCTCCAAGGAAAAATATGACCTTGTGGTTCTCGTGGGTTATGCGGGGGCAAGTTCTTCCTACCATCAGGGAGACTTTCTTTGCCCGTCGGCCGCACGCTACCACGATGCAGACTGTCCTGCCGAGATTGTTCCCGAGCTGACTCAGGAGTTTAAACTTATAGGCAAGGATGACTGTCTTCTCCTTTCAGGAGATGCATTTATGACCGGCGACAAAGCAGAGGCTCTGTTTGCGAAATATGGCCACAATGTTATGTTCGATATGGAAGGATGTGCCATCTGTCAGATTGCGCAGAAACACAATACTCCCGTTGCTGTTTTGAAGTACATTTCTGATACTATGGGAAAAGGTGCCGAGAATCTCCAGTCATTTATGGAATTTTCACATTCTCACACCGATTTCCGTTGTTTTGTTTCGTGGCTTGAGGCTCTGTGAAAAAGGCGCTACCATACATACTGATAATTATAGCCGAGATTTTTTGGGGACTATCGTTCATTTGGACGAAAGTCCTCATAAATCTTGAAATACCGGTCTTTGTCTTCACTTTCTCAAGAATGTTCATTGCGGCCCTCGTGATGCTCGTTCTTTGCAAGAGTTTCGGAGTGTTGCAGAGGATAGACAGAAAAGATATCCCTTCTTTCCTTCTTTGCGCCCTCCTTCATCCGTTCCTATATTATATCTGTGAGACATTTTCCCTGAAAGCCACAGGGTCGCCTACTCTTTGCGCCCTGTTTTCTTCTCTGGTGCCTGTGTTCGTGATGATAGCTGCCCTTGTATTTTTTAAGACCAAAATCACTTGGAAAGGTTTTGCCGGAGCGGTATTGTCGATAGTGGGCATTGTCTTAATGAACCTTGGCAAGGGAGAGGTTTCGAGCAAGTATTGGTGGGGTTTTGCTCTGCTTTTTGGCTGTCTTATAGCATCCGTTGGCTACAATACCATCGTGCAGAAGAACTCGTCTAAATATAACGCCTGGACAATTACCACTTATCAGTTTGTCTTTGGTTCAATATTCCTTTTCCCTTGCATTTTCATAGAGCCAATGGGACTTTCGGGTATGAAATTGCTGCTCAATGCGGAGGTCATCGTTCCTCTGCTTTGTCTTGCAGTGCTGTGTTCTTGCGCTGCCTTCGCCTTCTTTGTGAATGGAGTGGGGGCCATAGGAATGACGAAAACGGCAATATTCAATACAATAATACCTGTCGTGAGCGCCTTGGTTGCCTTTTCAATGGGAATGGAGTCGTTTACAATAGCGAAACTCATCGGAGTGGTGATTATAATTGCTTCGGTGGAGTTGGTTCAAAGGCAGTAGAAAATTAGATAGCCGAACCGATCCGATAAAACCGATAAAAAAGAAAAAGTGACTTACATTTCTGTAGGTCACTTTTTGCGGTGAGAAGGAGATTCGAACTCCTGGTACGGTTACCCGTACGGCAGTTTAGCAAACTGCTGGTTTAAGCCACTCACCCATCTCACCAGGGAGTCTTAAACTCTTTTCTTAGGATAAAACGGCCGCCATTTAGCGACCGTCTTGGAGCGGAAAACGAGACTCGGACTCGCGACCCCAACCTTGGCAAGGTTGTGCTCTACCAACTGAGCTATTTCCGCATTTTTAGGTTGTGTTCTGCCAATTTGATGAACACGCGTTCCCGTTTATCGGGACTGCAAAGATACAACCTTTTTCTAAATATCCAAAAATAATTCAAAAAAATCTTCATGAAAAAGGAGGGATTCTTTCTTTGTGGAGTTTTTTGGTGGTTGTTCCCGTGTTATTTTTTACGAATACTTACATTTTAGATTGAAAAAGTGACTTTTGTCGAATGTGCATTTTTTACCTTTGCATGTTCTAAAATCACAGACCAAAATGAATAAAAACATTTCAAAACTCTGGAAAACCGAAGACTGGATCGCTTGTTGGATCGGCTTCATCGTTATCGCCATTTCAGTAGTGGCAGTTCTTACCGGTTGGTTTGACTTTTCTGCTCTCAAGTTCAAGACTTGGGCTTTGGGCTCTGCTCTCAATGAATCTTCAAAGGTAACTCCACTCGGCGAACAAATCGCTTCTTGGGCATTCTGGGGGAAACTCCTTCTCACTCTCGCAGTGACAGGCGTTTTGTTTACCGCAGGTGCAGGTCTTCTTGGAGAAAAGGTAAAGAAATTCGTGCCTGCATTCATCGCTCTTTTTGCAGTAGCGGTCATCGTTCGTCTCATCAGCGCAGAATTCACGCTTAACAGATATCTTGAATGGGCTTTCTGGGCATTGCTCGTAGGTCTTTTCATCTCAAATGTAATAGGAGTTCCCGACTGGATGAAACCTGCAATCAAGACTGAGTTCTATGTAAAGACAGGCCTTGTTATCATGGGTTTCTCGGTACTCTTCTCAAACATTGCAAAGTTCGGTCTCTACGGCCTTGCAATTGCCTGGGTTGTGACTCCGATTGTCATTATCTTTATGTACTGGCTCGGAACAAAGGTGTTCAAGATGGACAACAAGCCTCTCGTAATCACCCTTTCGGCTGCCACAAGTGTCTGCGGAACTTCTGCGGCAATCGCAACAGGCGCAGCTTCGGGTGCAAAGAAAGAGGACCTTTCAATGGCAGTGTCCATTTCGATTATCTTCACTATTCTTATGATGGTGTTTGAACCAATGATAATCAAGGCTTGCGGTATGAGTCAGATTATGGGTGGCTCTCTCATCGGAGGTACGGTGGATTCGACAGGCGCTGTTGTGGTGGCAGGTACTGCTCTCGGAGAAACCGCGCAGCAGGCAGCAGTCCTCGTTAAGTCTATCCAGAATATTCTTATAGGCTTCATAGCATTCTTCGTTGCCTTCTTCTTTGCAACAAGAGTGAACAAGACAGGTGACTCAAAGGTTGGTCCTATCGAAATCTGGAACCGCTTCCCTAAGTTCATTATCGGCTTCTTCGTGGCTTCTCTGGTGGCATCTTTCATCTTCGTTCCTCTCGCAGGTTCAGACAAGGTGGGTGCTATAAACAAAGTCCTCGATCAGTATAAGAACTGGGCATTCGTGCTTGCCTTTACAAGCATAGGTCTTGACACCAACTTCAAGAGCATACTCAGCCGTATGCAGGGAGGCAAGGTGCTTTGGCTTTACGTCCTCGGACAGACCTTCAACATCGTGCTTACTTTTGCAATGGTTTGGTTCGTCCTCTCAGGCAAGTTCTTCCCAATACCTGTTCTCGGATAAGAACATATAGAATATGAAAAAAGTAGCCAAAATCGCTTTGATAGTCGTGACTATAGCGGTCTTGGCTACTTCTGTTTATATAATGGTAAACCATTTGGGGCTTGTGGAAGACCTTGACTTCGGAGCAGGAGCTTACTATTATGCGGACATTCCGGAATATGAAAAATTGTCCTCAAAAGCGAATTTTATTTCCAAAGTCCCGATGTGGGTTCACATCCTGCTTTTCCTTGCCTGGGGTTTCCTTATGTATAAACTCTGGTGCTGGATAGAAGGTCGTGGCAACAAAAAATAAGAAGCTGTTCAAACCGAACAACTTCTTTTTTATTAAGAAACCTTTTACTTGATGCTGATGAGTTCCATCTTCTTGTAGAACTTTCCATCACTGTTCCAACAGTCTTGACGGATAACGCCTTCTTCTTTGGTTATCCATGTTTTCAGCGAGAAAGGTTTCGGGCCACCCTGGTAGTACTCCTTTTCTTCTACAACATAACATTCGAATGTGCCGGCAGGAACAGTGATTGTTTCTTTTCCGGTGACTTTTCTTTCGGTGATGCGGTTGTTGGTTTTTATGACTCCAATTTTAATATTGACCTTGTGGTCTGGGAAGGTGTCGCCTACTTTGATTTCAGAAGGGAAGGCGATGACATTGCCCTTTGGCATGTAAGGACTGCTCTTCATTGCGCCTTTAAGACTGCTGATTGAAGCGTCTGTTCTGGATTCATCCACATACTTGACTGTCATTGTGAATGGTTCGCTGAGTACACTTTTGCCATTTTCGTCCATAAACTCAAGGGTTGTGGAAAGTTCCATTCCTCCGTTTGATACGGAATTTGCGCTTTGGGTGTAATATCCTATGACTTTGCCATCGGCATCCGTATTTACAAATTTACCTGTAAGTCCCTTCTGTGCAACATAAAATGGGGCTGCAGATGCAATAGAAGCACTTAGAACGAATGTGGATAAAATTGTTAATAAATTTTTCATATTTTCTTAAAATTTGACGATGCAAATATAGTCACAAATCTTAAATTTTTTGTACCTTTGCGTCAGTTTAGTAGGGAATGAATCAATCAATTCTTTTCAATAAAACCTTTATGAACAAAACAATCAAAGTTCTGTTGCTGTCTTTCGCAGCAATGCTTTGTGTTATCTCTGCACAAGCACAGGTAACCACCTCCGCTCTCAATGGCCGTGTAGCCGATGGAAGCGGAGTTTCTGTTGTAGGAGCAACCGTCGTTGCGGTTCACACTCCTTCTGGTACTACTTACTATTCTGTCACCAACGCAAACGGACAGTATGCTATCAACGGTATGCGTGTCGGCGGTCCTTACAAGGTGGAGATTAGTTGTCTTGGTTACGCTACTGTAACTTACACCGATGTAACTCTTGAACTTGGTGAGTCTTTTGGTCTTAACGCGACCCTTGCTGATGACTCTGAGCTTCTCGCTGAAGCAAAGGTGATTTCTACAGCATCTTCCAAGTTTGCAACTGAGAGAACCGGTGCCGCTACCACAATTTCCGGCAAGGAAATCGCAAGCGTGCCTACAGTTGACCGCTCAATCACCGACATTACAAGACTTTCTCCTTACGGAGGTAACGGTATGAGTTTCGCCGGTACTGACGGTCGTCTTGGTAACTTCACAGTCGATGGTGCGAACTTCAACAACAACTTTGGTCTTAGCGACGGTCTCCCTGGTGGCGGTAGTCCTATCTCTATCGACGCTCTCGAGGAAATGCAGGTTGTAATTTCTCCTTACGATGTTCGTCAGAGCAACTTCATCGGTGGTGGTGTGAACGCTGTTACCAAGTCAGGTACCAACACCTTCAGGGCTACAGCTTTCGTTACTCATCAGAACGAGAACATGAGAGGTGATACAGTTGATGGTACACAAATCAACGGAGCTCGCGACAAAGACCGTACAACTACTTTTGGTTTCTCTCTCGGCGGTCCTATCCTCAAGAACAAACTCTTCTTCTATGTGAATGCTGAGTTTGAGCAGTCTCCTAACGTTCCTGTACGCTGGAGAGGTTCAGAGGATGGCAAAGCTGATGCAAACAACTATATTTCTCGTACAACCAACGCTGACCTTGCAAAGGTTTCTGAGTTCGTTAAGAGCAAATACGGTTATGACACAGGTTCTTGGACAAGTTTCCCTGCAAATGTCAACTGCAGAAAAATTCTTGCCAAGATTGACTGGAACATTACCGATAACCATCACCTCACAGTTCGTTACAACAACACTGTAAACAACAAGTGGGTTGGTCCTAACGCAACTTCAATGGACGGTGGTACTCGTGCTTCTGGCGCTCGTACTTCACAGTATTCAATGTCTTTTGCAAATTCTATGTACTCACAGCAGAATGTTGCAAACTCTGTATCTGTCGACCTCAACAGCCGCCTTACAAGCAACCTTTCAAACCAGCTCCTCTTCACTTACTCTAAACTCGATGACGTTCGTGGTACAAACTCTAAGGAGTTCCCATTCATCGACATCCTTGATGGTTCAGGTCAGAACTATATGGCTCTCGGTTACGAGCTCTTTACATATTATAATGGTGTCCACAACGATGTCGTAAATGTAAAGGATGACCTCGTATGGTACGGCGACAACCATAAGGTAACCGGAGGTATCAGCTTCGAATACCAGATGGCTGACAACGCTTACCTCCGTAATGGTACAGGTTACTATCGTTACAAGTCTTTGGACGACTTCTTCGCAGGTGAAACTCCTGAGGTTGTCTGCCTCACATACGGCTATGACGGTGGTTCAAACCCTCCTGCAGCACGTGTTCGTTTCTATCGTCCAAGCATTTACGCTCAGGATGAGTGGACTATTCACGAGAGATTCAAACTTACTTACGGCCTCCGTATCGACGGTCTCTTCTTCAATAACGCAGACCTTAGGACCAATAACGCCATCCTCGCTATTCCTTATCACACAGGTGACTGCAAGAATGCAGCAGGCGAATTTATCGACGGTGGTAAAGGTTGCGTAACAGGTCGTCACATCGACACTGGCAAATGGCCAAACGCTTCTGTAACCTTCTCTCCTCGTATCGGTTTCACTTGGGATATCCTTGGTAACAAGAGCCTCAAACTCCGTGGTGGTACAGGTCTCTTCTCAGGTCGTCTTCCACTCGTGTTCTTCACCAATATGCCAACCAACGCAGGTACCGTTCAGTATCAGGCACAGCTTGGTCCAAGCGTGAAATATGCTAACCTTCCTGATGAGGTTAAGGCTAAATATCCTGACATGGCATCTATCCTCAACGAGTTCAAGGGTGATATGCTTACTTCTATCTCAGACCTTCGCGCAAAACTCGTTTCAATGGGCTTCCCTTCAGCATACGATCCTGCAAAGGGTACAAAACCTGCTACTATCTCTGCAGTTGACCCTAACTTCAAGATGCCTCAGGTTTGGAAGACTTCTCTCGCAATCGACTACCAGTTCCCAACTTCATTCCCATTCAGTATCACTGCCGAGGGTATCTACAACAAGACTCTCAACGCAGTAAGCATCTCTGACTGGAGTATTCTTCCAGTAGCCGGTTTCGCTAAGTTCAATGGTGCTGACAACCGTTCTATCTATCCTTCAAACTTCCGTACAGGTACTGCAGCATTCGTGCTTGAGAACACTAACCAGGGTTATGGTTGGACTGCAAACGTAACAATGAAGATCAGCCCTGTTCAGGGTCTCGACATCATGGCTGCCTACACCCACACTGCAAACAAGGAAATTACCGGTATGCCTGGTAGCGCCGCTGAGTCAGCATTCACATACGTGGCAACTTCTGAGGGTCCTAACAACATTCCTCTCCACAACTCACAGTATGTAACTCCTGACCGTGTAATCTCATCTCTTACATTCACAGACAAGGCTTACAACCGTTTCAGTCTCATCTATGAGGCTTGGAGAGGTGGTTACAACTACTCTTATATGACTACCAACGATATGAACGGTGACGGTTATGCTTACGATGCAATCTATATTCCTACCGACAAGCAGGTCGCTAACGGCGAGTTCCGTTTCATTGACGAAGACAGCCAGAAGCGTTTCATGGACTATGTTCACAAGGACAGCTATCTCAGCAAACACCAGGGACAGTATGCTGAAGCTTACAGCGTATATTCTCCTTGGACTCACAGACTTGACTTCGCCTACAGCAAGGATTTCAGAATCAAAGCCGGCAACTCAGTCAACACTATCCAGATTAGCGTAAACGTTAAGAACGTCCTCAACCTCTTCAACTCTAAGTGGGGTGTCAGCAAATACCTCAACCCTGAGATTGGTTCAGAGGCTCGTATCCTCAAATATGAAGGAACAGACCAAGAAGGTTATCCTGTATTCTCTACTCCTAAGGCAATCAGTGCAAACACTGAGACATTCGTGCTCAGCCACACTATCGGACAGTGCTGGTATGCTTCTGTAGGTATCAAGTATATGTTCAACTAATCTTAGAAGAAGATAATTATGAAAATTACAAAAATATTGACAGGCTTTGCTGCAGCCGCTCTTCTCGTGGCTTGTACTCCAAAGCAGATTGCCAGAAGTTTTGACAATATTAAGGTTGACAAAACTCAAGTTATCTTGGCACAAGATGCAACTGAAGGCTCTATCAAGGTTACAGCAACCGAGGATTGGGAAGTTGTTGCGTCATCAATCCCTGAAGGCCTTACTGTTACTCCAACGAGCGGAAAGGCTGGTGAAACTACCGTGACATTCTCTTATCCTGATGCGGTTTCTAAGGAACTCACAGTAAATATCCAGATTATCTGTGGTACAAACGCTCAGTTCGTTCTTTTCAAGAAACTTGCTACTCCTTCACCATATCCTGAATTTGAGGCCGGTAATTATTGGATTATGGCGCAGGCTGACGGTGTTTGGAAGGTAGCAAAACCTCTTGGTCTTACAATCGATGACAGTAGCAGCTATGGCTACATCTACGTTGACGATGCAAAGGGTGATCTTGAGAAAGGTCTTACAAGCACTGAGGCAAATATCTTCACATTTGAGGCAACTACAGGCGGTTTCTATATCAAGGATTCAGCAGGTGGATATCTCTATATGGATAGCGCAGGCAAGTACAACAACTTCTATCAGACAAGCAAGACTTCAAATGCTTTTGTTTGGACTGTTAAGCAGGTTGATGACTATGCTTTCGAAATCACAAGCGGTCAGGGCAAGTGGATGCAGTACTCTACAGGCTACAGCTCATACGGAGCATATAACACTCCTCAGACAGGCGGCGTTCTTCCATATCTCGTACCTGCAAAGGACCCTGCTCCAGAAGTTCTCACAATCAAGACTCCTACTATTACCATTGGTAAGGATGGTGGTGCAGTCGCAGCTGCAGCAGTTATTAACGTAGATACATTCAAAGCTCTTCCTGAAGAATCTTGGATTCACTATGTAGGTTTTGACAAGGATAGCATCTACTTCTCTTGCGATGCAAATGACAAGGCCGGACGCTCTGCAAAAGTAAATATTGAGGCTTCTCTCGGTGAATTCACTTCTACAGGTGTGATTACAATCGAGCAGGAAGGTGCAGTTGAAGACAAGACTGCTGCTGAAATCAACGCTGCTCCGGATGATAACGCTGTCCAGTATCGCCTCACCGGTTATATCTGCAAGGTTGCCAATCCAACCGCTGGTAACATCTACATTGTTGACCATACTGACACAGTATATGTATATGGTGTCCTTGATGGTGAAGGAGCAAAAGGAAAATTCGATACTCTTGGAATTTCTGAAGGCGATATCGTAACAGTTCAGGGTGTCAAGGGTTCTTACAAGGGAGATCCTCAGATGGTGAGCGTAACCGTTGTTTCTCACAAGAAGGTTACAGATATCACTGCTGCCGCATTCAATGCTCTTGCAGACGATACTGAAACTTGGTATCGCGTATCAGGTACAGTTACTGACGGTTCACCAAGCGGTCATAAATGGGATCTTACCACTTATGGTAACTTTGACTTGGTTGACGAAACAGGTGCAGTTTATGTCTATGGCTGTACTTATGGTTGGGGTGGTCCTGCTAAAATGTTTGGAACGCTTGAAATTGCAGCCGGAGATGACATCAAGATTGTTTGTCATAAGGGTTCTTACAAAGAAGCTCCTCAGGCAACCAATGCTTTCTACGTAGGTGTTTATGTGAAATAATTAACCTATCTACATAAATAATTAAGTGGGACTTCCTTCACAGGGGGTCCCACTTTTTTCAAAAACTAAAAAAGAAACTGTAATTACATTATGTCTTGAACAAGACCTTGAACCCTGAGGTATCCGGCCTTATTCAGGGAAATGCCATCTTTCTCGAGGTACTTGTCAAAGTCTGCGCTTGTGCGGAAGATGCTCGCCACATCTACATACTCTGCTTCCTCCTGCTTGGCAATGCGCTTAACCTCCTGAACATACTTTTCGTGAATGTTCGCAAGGTAAAGGTAGTTGCCGCCCAACCAACTTGTAATCTGCTCTCTGCGCTTTGCGTCCTTGATGAAGCTGAAATACTTCTCGCTGTCGATAGGCGCAAGGCCGAGAAGGACAGGCACGGCTCCTTTCTCTTTTACCACGTCAATCACTTTCTTGTAGGTTGAGTGAAATTCCTCGATGGAGGTTTTGGGGAGGTGGATACCGTTGACATTCCTGGCGATGTTCTTCCAGTCGAAGCGACAGTTGTCTCCTCCGAATTCGATAATCACCTTCGCACCTGCGTGTATCTGTGCAAGTTCCTTCTCGAGACGGGAACGTCTTGTTAGTAATTTGGTTAGGTTTATAGTAACAGCGCCCGTTCTTTCGAAAAACGCCTTTGTCATTCTGTTGTATGCAATCGTTGTCATAACAATCATAGTTTTAGTTTGTTTGCAATGCAAAGTTATATATGCGGTGGGCCCTTGTCAAACAAGTGTGATAAGAGAATTGAAAATGTGGCTAAACCGCTGTATTTTGTGATAAAAATGCTATATTTGTGGCGAAATAAAATATATTTTGATTTTCGCCCCTATGTGTATGGGGTAAATTTTCAACTAAAATGGCAACTGTAGAAAAGTATTTTCCAAAGATTTTCAACCGTATGGGATTTCAGGTAGCCCACTTTCTCGGCATACCTATATTCACTATGGCCTTTGTCCTACTGTATAATCCTTTCAACCTTCAGGAAGTATTGGAGTACAACAGGACGTCGTTCACATTCAACATATCCATATCCCTTGCAATCACAACCCTCGTCTATCTTATCTGCCGATTGATATTCTTCTTCACGAGGACTGTGAGACAGACGGGGTGGCTTCAGTATTTTACTTGGGTTTTTCTTGAGGTCATGGTAACTTGCTGTTTCATAGCCCTCTTTTTGAGTCTTGTAAAGCAGGACAGCAATTCCCACTATTTTTCCATTCTTCTCAATACTATCGGATATTTTCTCTCAATAGTAATCTTTCCATATTTTATCATTACTACCATTTTCTTTATAATAGGAAAGAATGAGGACTCTGCTTCCTACAAGGACAATCAGCAGGAAAGGGTTAAGTTTTATGATGCCTCCCGCAATCTGAAACTCATCGTTTCTTCGAGCGACCTGCTCTACATCGAGGCACAGGATAACTATATATGTATTCATTACACCGAGAAGCATGCTCTCAAACAATATGTGCTTCGCTCTTCAATGGCGGCGATTGAGGATATATGTCGTAATGCAGGTCTTCTCAGATGTCATCGTTCATACTTCGTGAAAGTGAATCGCATAAGTGTGCTCAGCAAGGACAAGGAGGGAATGATATTCGCCCAGATGGATGATCTTGCAAGCACCAAGGTTCCTGTCACAAAACGCTATTACGACACATTGAGTTCATTATTATAAAACAGACTACTATATTTTCAAGGAATCACCAATAGACAAATAATTATAAATATCAAATACAATGAAAAAAATCATCATTATGGCAGCAGCGCTTGCTTCTTTAGTATCTTGTTCCACCAATCCGTTCTTTGAGGAATGGGACACCCCTTATGGAATACCTCCTTTCGAGAAAATCAAGGAAGCCCACTATCTTCCTGCAATCAAGGAGGGTATCAAGCAGAACAAACAGGAGATTGAGGCTATTATTTCAAACCCTGAAGCTCCGACTTTCGAAAATACCCTTTTGGCTCTCGATAAATCTGGTCTGCTTCTCAATAAGACGGCTATGGTTCTCTTCAATCTTTCAGAGTCTGATGCAACCCCAACACTCAAGGACATCGTGATTGAGGCTATGGGTCTTGTGTCAATCCATTCCAGCGAGATTTCCACCAACGAGGCTCTTTTCAAAAGAGTTGAGGCTGTTTATAACAATATGGAAGGACTTACTCGTGAGCAGCAGATGATAGTGAAAGATTCCTACAGAGGCTTCATTATGGGCGGCGTAGGTCTCGAGGGCGAGGCTAAGGAAAGGATGAAGGAGATAAATGCACGCCTTAGCGAACTCCAGCAGAAGTTTGGCGACAACATTCTTTCAGCCAACAATGCTTTTGACCTTGTGGTCAGCGAGCCTGAAGAAATAGCAGGTCTGCCTGAGGCGGCTCTCGAAGGAGCTAAGGGAGAGGACGGAAAATATCACTTCCACCTTACAAATGCTTCTTACACTGCCTTTATGACTTTTGCTGACAATCGTGACCTTAGGGAGAAGATGTTTAGGGCTTACAGCAATCGTTGCAACGGAGACGAGTTCGACAACAATCGCAACATCCTCGAGATAATGGCTCTCAGAGTTGAGAAGGCTCATCTTCTCGGCTTTGAAACACCTGCCCAGATGATACTCACAAACACTATGGCAGGAACTCCTGAGGCAGTTGACACCTTCCTTGAGAGCATAATGAAGCCTGCAGTGAAAGTTGCAAAGGAGGAAATTGCAAAGATGCAGGAACTTTCTTCCGAGAAAATTCAGCCTTGGGATCTTTTCTACTACGCCGAGAAAATCCGTCAAAGAGATTATGCCCTTTCTGAAGACGACACCAAGCCATATTTCAAGATGGAGAATGTGCGCAATGGCGTATTTGCCACAGCAAGCAAACTCTACGGCATCTCTTTTGAACCTGTGGAGAATGCTCCTAAATACTATCCTGAGGTTGAGGCTTTCAAGGTTGTGGACTCTGACGGTAGCCTCCTGGGTATCATTCTCACCGATTACTATCCTCGTGCAACGAAGCGTGGTGGCGCGTGGATGACTGAATTTGCACAGGCTTGCGGCTATGAAGGTCTCCGTCCTGTGATTGTGAATGTAGGCAATTTCACAAAACCTACTGCTACCAAGCCGTCGCTTCTTACAATCGATGAGGTTTCGACCATGTTCCACGAGTTCGGCCACGCCCTTCATGGCCTTCTTACGAAGACTACCTACCGCAGCGATGCCGGCACTTCAGTAAAGCGTGACTTTGTGGAACTCCCTTCTCAGTTCAATGAAAACTGGGCTTTCCAGAAAGAGGTTCTTTCAACTTACGCTTTCCACTATGAGACAGGCGAGGTAATTCCTGACGAACTCGTTGAGAAAATCAAGGCTTCTTCAAACTTCTTCCAGGGTTTTGCAACCACAGAACTCACTGCCGCGTCCATCCTTGATATGAAGTGGCACGAAATCTCTGAGGCTCCAAAGTACGAAAATGTGAGCGCAGAAGAGGCTAAGGCCTTTGTTGAGGCTTTTGAAGCAAATGCAATGACCGAGGCGGGTCTCATTTGCGAAATAATACCTCGCTATCGTTCAACCTACTTCAACCATATTTTCAACAATGGTTACAGTGCAGGTTACTACTCTTATCTCTGGGCAGAAGTTCTCGACAAGGACGCCTTCGAAGTGTTCAAGCAGAAAGGTATCTTCGACCAGGAGTCTGCACAGTCATTCCGCAAGAACATTCTCGAAAAGGGAAGTTCAGAGGAACCTATGATACTTTATCATAATTTCCGTGGCTCAGACCCTAATCCTGACGCCCTTCTTAAAGCACGTGGATTGAAATAACATGAAGAAGATATTATCGTTTGTTGCAGTGCTTGCCCTTGCAGCCTGCACAAAGACCTCCATCGGGGATTTTACCGCAGTCTATTCATTCAAGACGAGCGGCGGACTCACTATGGCAACGGAGGACACCCTTTCGGTCTATCGTCCTTTGCAGACAGAGACCGGCTGGATAAACATTGTCAAGGAATCTGATGATAAGGTTTCCCTGGTGAAGAATGTCTCAGGCGGAACCGTCATTGTGATTCCTGCCAGCATTTCGGGAGACTCTCTCTTCTATACTTACAACAGGAAGGTGGCAGCCTATATCACCGAGACAGTGAATGCAACTGTTGATGTAGTTGTAAGCGGCAAAGGTCGTCTTTACAGAAGTTCCACACTTGTAATCAACGAGAGTTATCGCGGCGTTACCCCTGCAGACACACTTGCCTACGAGGTATTTAACAAGGATTTCAGGATAACCACAGAAATACCTCTGGTATTTGGAGACAACGAATACCGAAAAATCCTTGTCAGTGGCGATAACATCACCACAGCCGCAGAAAAAAATAAATAGTAATGAAACGTTGGATAATAATTACCACTGTCGTTCTTGCCGCTACCTCGTGTGGTGGTGGGAGGGCTAAGACGGAGACTGCCGTTACCGACCCTATTCCAGTGACGGTCCAAAAGATTGCCTTTGACCGCGCCTCCAAGGACTTTTCATACAGTGGAATCCTCGAGGAGTCGACATCTCTTTCACTTAGTTTTGCCACTGCAGGAACAATTGAGCAGGTCTTTGTCCGTGAAGGTGCGAAAATATCCAAAGGGGATGTGCTTGCAACTCTCGACAAGACCTCTGCACAGGCCTCTTTTGAGAGTGCCGAAGCGGTGTTGAAACAGGCTGAGGACGGTTATAGAAGGATGGAACAGGTCTATAAGGAGGGAGCCGTGACCGAAGTCAAGTGGATTGAGATGCAGACCGATCTTGCAAAGGCAAGGTCATTATACACATTGGCAAAAAAGAGTCTTGAAAACTGCACCCTGGTCTCTCCTGCGGATGGCTGGGCCGGAACCGTCAATGCAAAGGCGGGAACAAATATAGGCCCCGGAATGAGTGCAGTTGTCCTTCTCCAGACCGACAGGCTCATTGCAAGATTTTCTGTGCCCGAAAGGGAGATAACCCTGTTCAGGCCGGGACAGAGAGCCAAGGTGAGCGTGGCCTCAACCAATCAGGTAATATCGGGAACTGTAAAAGAGGTTGCCCTCAAGGCAAATATGTTCAACCATACCTATTCTTTGACCGTGGATATGCCTAATCCGGGAAACCTTCTTCGTCCGGGTATGCTTTGTGAGATTAAGGTGGAGGATGGCAACGGGGTGTCAAAAGCCACTGTCCTACCTTCCAATGCGGTTATACTTGATATGGATTCATCAAAGTTCGTGTGGATTAACGAAGACGGAAAGGCTGTCCGCCGCAAAATCACTGTCGGTGACTTTACAAAGGGCGGTATCGTCGTGCTCTCGGGTTTGAACGAAGGGGACGAAGTGATAATTGAAGGTTATCAGAAGGTGAGCGAAGGAATGAATATAGAAGTTCGTAATGTCAAGTAATAAAGAAAAGAAGATATTCAAGCCGGGAGGTTTTATTGCGGGGTGCATAGACAATGCCGCCCTCGTCCAACTTGTTATCCTTGCGATAGCGGGTTTCGGTATCTTCTCGATGAAGAATATAAGCAAAGACGAGTTTCCTTCTTTCACTTATGGTCTCGGCATAGTTGCAGGTATCTATCCGGGAGCTCCGGCAGAGCAGGTGGCCGCTGAATTCACCAAGCCTCTCGAGCAACTGCTTTTCGAGTTCCCTGAGGTCAATCGTCAGAGCACATTGTCGGTGACAAGGGACGGCATAGCCTATATTTATGTAACCTTGCAGCGCAATGTAAAGAACGATGCCATCGTATGGGGTAAAATAAGGGGAAAGATAGCGGACGTCAAGTCTCAGATGTTTCCTCCAGGTGTGCTTGGAGTTGTGGTGGTTGATGATTTTTCTTCATCTTCAAGCCTGCTGATTGCCATTGAAAGCAACCAGAAAAGTTACAGGGAACTGAACAAGTTTACTGAGGACCTGAAGGTCGCCCTCAATGAAATCCCTACTATGGGGTCAGTCAAGATTTATGGTGAAAGACAGGAGGAAATAGCCGTTAAAATATCTCAGGACAGGGTTTCTCATTATGGTCTTGCCCCTTCTGCCCTGATGTTGAACTATTTCACTCAGACTAACACTGTTCCTACGGGTTCGCTATCCTCTGACGGCCTTGTCTATCCTCTTCATATCAGCGATATGGTTTCTTCGGAGGAAGAACTTCTCAATACGGTAATTGCCTCTTCTGCGGATGGAAGTTTGGTCCGCCTCAGGGATGTTGCCACGCTTGAAAGACATTATGGCGCTTTGTCGAAAGACGTGAACTACAACGGAAACAACGCTATCATCTTGTCAGTGTCTATGCGCAAAGGCTACGACATCACCCAGTTTGGGCAGGAAGTGGATAAGGTGCTTGCCGCATTTGAGGGAAAAACGCCTGAGGATGTAAAGGTATATAAGGTTACCGACCAGCCTAAGGTGGTGCGCAATTCGGTCTATTCCTTCCTGAGAGACCTCCTCATATCGATGCTCGTTGTGATATTCGTGATGCTGCTTCTCTTCCCTATAAGGACGGCTCTTGTGGCAAGCAGCGGCCTTCCGATATGTACCGCCATATCCATTGCCATAATGTATATCACAGGAATAGAGTTGAACACCGTCACTCTTGCGGCGCTCATTGTGGTACTCGGAATGATAGTGGATGACTCCATAATAAACATAGACGGCTACATAGCCAAACTCCAGCAAGGGTACGAGCCTCGTGAGGCGGCAATATCTTCGGCGAGGGAACTTTTTATGCCTATGTTCATTGCGACAACGGCAATTTCGGCGATGTTCTTCCCAATCAAGGTGCTTATCACGGGACCTCTCGGCGACTTTGTGCAGCTTTTCCCTTGGACAATAGCCTTCTCTCTTGCCGCGTCACTGGTATATGCCATGATTATTATTCCTGCGCTTGAGATTAGGTTCATACATCTCGACACCGACGAGAGAAAACTGTCTCTCTTTGAAAAAGGACAGATGAAATTCTTCAACTTCCTTCAGGGAGCCTACGACAAGATGGAGGATGTTTGCTTCAAGTATCCTCGTCTTACCATAGCCCTTGGAGGAGTGTCCATTGCGGCAGGTATATGGATGTTTACAAATATGAACATCCAGATGATGCCTATGGCGGAAAGAGACAGTTTTGCGATAGAAATACGTCTGCCTGAAGGAAGCAGTGCAGACCAGACTAAGGTTGTCAGCGACTCTCTCCAGCAGGTTCTCTTGAAAGAGGAGGGTGTGAAGAGTGTAACGGCATTCATAGGCGACCCTGCCCCACGCTTCCATGTGACCTACTCCCCGAGTATGCCTTCCAGCAATCTTTGCCAACTTATTGTGTGCACGGAGTCCTCTGCAATGACAGAAAAACTTCTCCCCGAGTTTGACAGGAAGTACTCGCACTATTTCCCTAATGCCCACGTCAGAATACGTCAATTAGACTATCAGGCGGCAAGTACTCCTGTGGAGATTTATGTGCTTGGAGACGATTATTCTGCGACAGCCCCTGTTGCGCGCCGCATAAAGGAATATATGGCTACGATGACAGACCAACTCCGCTGGGTTCACGCAACAAACGATGAATATATCCCTGGAGTGTCTTTGGATATTGACGAGCAGGAATGCGCCCGCCTGGGAGTAAATCGTGCCGCCCTCTCGCTCAATTTATCGGCGATGCTTGGAGGAACCACGATTGCATCTTTGTGGGAGGATGGAACAAATGTTCCTATCAGGCTTTACTGGGACAATATAGATGGTGCGGAATCTCTTGAAAACCAGTTGATTCCCACGGCTATGCCAAATTCCTGGGTGCCTTTGCGTCAGGTGGCTAAAGTCAAACCGGACTGGACAAGAGCAGTGATTGACCGCCGTTTCAATCAGGAGTGCATAACCATTGCCGCGGATATGATATTCTGGAAACCTCAGACGGTGGCAATGTCCCAGATAGACAAGTTCATAAAAGAAGAAATCAATCCAACCCTGCCTGAAGGCGTGGAAATAAAATATGGAGGACTTTCGAGCATAAACTCGGATGTGATTCCTGAGATTTTCATAAGTTTCGTGGTTGCCGTGCTTGTGCTTTTCGCCTTCCTTCTTGCCTACTTCCGCAAAGCGAGCATATCTCTCCTTACACTCGGAGTAAGTACGCTCTGTCTATTCGGAGCCTTCTTCGGAGAATGGATATTCGGACTTGACTTCGGTATGACATCCGTCTTGGGTATAGTGAGTCTCATCGGTATCATCGTGCGAAACGGTATAGTTATGTATGAATATGCCGAAGAACTCCGTTT
Organism: Bacteroidales bacterium; assembly: GCA_021443515.1. Classification (GTDB taxonomy): domain Bacteria; phylum Bacteroidota; class Bacteroidia; order Bacteroidales; family UBA932; genus Cryptobacteroides. Next base: position 19,660 of record JABUTT010000067.1, on the reverse strand, counting down.
CAAGGAAGGATATTCTGTGTTTGATGCAGCAAAGGCGGCGGGTAGCAGGCGAATGAGACCTATCTTTCTCACGTCTGCCACAACCGCTCTCGGTGTGCTTCCTATGATAATTTCCCATAATCCTCTTTGGATGCCTATGGGTGTGGTAATCTGCTTCGGAGTCGTGCTTTCTATGATTATCATCCTTGCAGTAATGCCTGTGGCCTATTATCGAATCTTCAAATCAGCAGACAAACATGAATAGGATAGTTACAATAATTATAGCTTTACTTGTCTGCATTTCTTCTTTCGGACAATATGCTCCCGAGAAGACACTGTCGCTTGAAGAGTGCATAGACAGAGCCCTTTCTTCAAGTGTGTCCGTGGAAAACGCAAGACTTGACACCGAATCTGCACGAAACGACAGGATGATAGCCTTTTCGAAGTACTTCCCTCAGGTAAATCTAATGTCTTTCGGTTTTATGGCTATGAATCCCATTATCCGCTACGGAATAAGCGACATCAAGGATGCGGGGCTTCGCAACGAAATCTACAATCTTTGGTACAACGAAGGCCAGACCTTGAACCTGCCGAAGAACTTTACGGCTATAGAAAAGGGTGCGATTGTAGGTGTGTCTGCCGTTCAGCCGGTGTTCGCCGGAGGTCAGATAGTCGCAGGCAATGCCTTGTCAAAGGTGGGTATAGAAGCAGCCGAACTTAAGGAAGTAATGGCCCGCAGAGACCTTCTTCTTGAGGTGGAAGAGAGTTATTTTCTCGTAAATTCGCTTCAGTCTAAGAGGCAGACGGTAGTGTCTGCCCTCGCGCTCATAGACACTGTTGAAAGGTGCGTCAGCACTGCAGTAAAGGCGGGTGTTGCGACTTCTTCTGATGCTTTGAAGGTAAAGGTTCGCCGCAAAGAGATGTCCTCAAATCTCGAATCTCTCGATGACGGAATTGCTCTTGCCATGCAGGCTCTTTGCAGGATCACGGGCATAGACTATGATCCATCTCTGACTCTATCCGACACCTTGCTGCTTTCTCCTGAGCCTCCTTACGACCTTTATGTTTCGGAGGAACAGGCTGTGAATAGCCGACCGGAGACACAACTTCTCAATCTAAATGTCAAGGCACAGACTCTCCAGAAGAGAATGACTACGGGCGCTGCCCTGCCTACTGTTGCCGTTGGAGGAAGCTTTGCCTATATAAATCTGCTTGAGAGGAACGACCATAATGCCATTGCGTTCTTCGTCGTTAAGGTGCCTATCACTGCCTGGTGGGAGAACTCTCACAGAATTAAAAAATCCAATATAGCCATTCAAAAGGCGCAAAATACATTATCGGATACGGAAAAACTCTTATCTTTACAAACGCTAAAGGTGTGGAACGAACTTCTGAAGGCGTGGAGAGACCTTGAACTTAAGAATGAGGTCATTGAAGATGTTGAGGCAAATTACCGCAATGTGCTTTCCAAGTACAATGCAGGCTATGCAACCACGGCAGAACTTCTCGAAGCCCAACTCATGCTCCAGAAAATCGATTCGGAAAGGTGTGACGCCCTCATAGCCTATGCTCTTAAAAAACGTGAATATCTAAATTATACAAGATGAAAAAGTTTGCAATTCTAATTCTTGCTTCTGCGCTTGCATTTTCCTGCGGGCCAAAGTATGTTGTTGAAGGAATAGTCTCAGACCACGATGGAGACAAGGTTCTCCTTCAGAATGTGATTACCGGTCAGGCTGACACCTGCATCGTAAAAGAAGGCAAGTTCACCTTCTCGGGACCTGCTTCAAACCAAACTCTCTGTCAGGTGCGTCTTATTGCAGGGCGCCGTGTTCCCAACACCTGCTACATCATCCCTGAGGAAGGAAAGATCTTGGTAAACCTTGACTCGACCGACTTCTTTGAGGGGTCAGGTCCTCTAAATGGGGCTCTTCAGGAAGTCATTGCCTGGGAAAATGCCACTAACACGAAATATGGTGCCCTTCTCGAAAATATCACAACAGACGAGCAGTTGCAGGCACTCAGCGACCAGTACAATGCAGAACTTGTTGAGTATTTCAATGAGGCTTTCAAGAATAACAACAACAATCCTGTAGGCAGTTACATCTTCCGTGAAATGTACTATAACATTGAAGATTCTGCCCAGCTCAATGCCTTCCTCGAGGGCGCCGGAGAACTCATTCTCACAGATCCGCTCGTAGTTGATAAAATCGAGTTCTTCAATGCCACTGAATTGACCTCAGAAGGCAAGATGTTCGTGGATTTCAGCGGACAGGATGCGGCAGGAAACTTCATCTCCCTTTCAGATTATGTGGGTCAAGGCAAATATGTCCTCGTGGATTTCTGGGCTTCCTGGTGTGGTCCTTGCCGCAGGGAAATTCCTAACCTTATAAAGGTTCACGAAAAATATGGTTCACAGATAGTTGTGCTCGGCGTTCCTGTTTGGGATCAGCGTCCTGAAACTGACAAGGCAATAGAGCAACTCGGTATCAAGTACGACCAGATTTTCGTGGGTGACGACAGGACTCCTACCGAGAAATACGGAATTGAGGGCATTCCTCAGATTATTCTCTTTGCTCCGGATGGAACAATTTTCAAGCGTGACCTTCGTGGAAATACCATTGAATCTACCATAGCATCAGTTCTCAAGAAATAACATCCTTATGAAAAAGATTGTAACCATTCTTATTTCTCTTTCTCTTGGCTTTACTGCTTTTGGTCAGACCGACCGTCATTGCAGCGACGAGGGCATCAAATTTACCGAGGCAAAGGATCTCACCATTATCGGCAAGGTGTTCCCAAACACTCCCGAGCCATATCAGAGAATTGATTTCAACAAGTATGGAGGCTGGACTTCTAAGGATATACGCCTGCTCAAGATGTCCACAGGTATGGCGGTTTGTTTCCGCACAGACAGCCCTATCATCACTGTAAAGACGGAATTCTACAAGGCCGACAATTCGGGCAAACCTGCCTGGGCCTATCGTGGCTATGACCTCTACATAAAGAAGGACGGAGAATGGCTTTGGGCCTACGATGTCTATGCTCCCGCTTCAGCTGACGAAAGCCCTAACCTTAAACTTATCGACAAGATGGACGGCACAATGCACGAATGTCTCGTGTATTTCCCTATCTACAGTTGGGAGAAATCAATTAAAATCGGCGTTCAGGAAGGCAGTGTGATAGAGCCTATTGACCCTCCATTCCGTCACAATATCTGCATTCACGGATCAAGTTATATGCACGGAGTGTCGTCTATCAGGGCAGGTGCCACAGTTCCGGGCTTCCTTACCCGCGCCACAGGTCTTCAATTCAACAGTCTTGCCGTAAGTGGAGACTGTGAGATGCAGCCGCAGTTCCTTGCTGCTCTCAAGGATGTCGATGCTGAGGCTTTTGTGTTCGACGCATTCTCAAATCCTCTTGCAGAGACTATCGAGGCTCGTCTTTTCCCATTCATCGAAGGTCTGCAGCAGGCGCATCCTGGTGTGCCTCTCATCTTCATAAGCAGTATTTACAGGGAATATCGCAACTTCATTCCTTCAAAGGAGGCACAGGAGGCGGCAAAAGAACAGATGGCAGACAGCCTTATGAGAATTGCCTGCAAAAAATACAAGGATGTTTACTATGTGAAATCAAATGCCACACTCCCTAATCACGAGACATCGGCAGATGGCGTGCATCCTGATTCAGGCGGTTACTTGCTTTGGGCAGAGAGCATTCGCAAACCTCTTCTCAAAATCTTCCGTCGCTATGGCATAAAATAATTCGTCACAGAGGCAAATAATTATAGCATACAGTCACGCAGGCTGTATGCTTTTTTATTTACTTGCAGTGTTTGTCGAGCCAGTCAAAGTATTCGCGATGCCAATATAGGGCATTTTGAGGTTTCAATATCCAGTGATTCTCTTCAGGGAAGATAATGAGTTTGCTTTCGACTCCCATCATTTGGGCTGCGTTGAAGGCTGCCATACCCTGCTCTACCGGAACCCTGTAGTCTGAACCTCCGTGAATTACGAGAATAGGAGTATGCCATTTTGTGACCTTCTTGTGAGGAGAGTTTGCATAGTGGCGTACAGCTTCAGGCTTGTTTGACCAAGGACTTCCTCCCTGACGTATGCCTCCGAAAGTGCGTCCGTCCCCCTTAGGACCTATGGTTGCCTTGCTGTCCTTTCGGAATTCGGCAAGCCCTCCGTTGTCGAAGTTCGGGAACCACATTTCTTCGGTAGTCATATACATCTGCTCCTGATTGAATATGCCTGCGTGGGCAATGAAACAGTCAAACACATCCTCGTGAGTGCCCGCAAGATTGAATACCGAATAGCCGCCGTAACTTGCACCACAGCCCGCCACCTTGCCGATGTAGTTCTGCTGTTTGATTTCGCGCGCGGCGGTAAGATAATCCTGCATGTTGAGGCCCGGATAGTCACCCGAAATCTGCTCGCACCATTCCTGACCGAAAGCAGTTGTGCCTCTCCTGTTAGGAAGAACTACCACATAGCCGTGAGAAGCCATAAGGCGATAGTTCCACCGGTAACTCCATCCTTGTGAAAGCGTTCCCTGTGGCCCTCCGAGAAGAATTACTATCGAAGGATATTTGTTTACGGTGTCAAACTCAGGAGGGAAGACTACCCAGGTGAGCATATCCTTGTCATCCACAGTCTTGAGATACCACTGCTCGTATGTGACATCTTTCAGGCCCGAGAGCAGGTGGTCGTTCTCTTTTGAAAGATTTACAATCTCTCCCGTTTCCACATCATATTTGCAGATTTCGGCAGGGAAACTCATACTGCAATAAGTGGTGTAGAGGTTGTTACCTTCCACGAAGAAAGGAGTTTCGAAATCGTACCAGAGGTCATCTTTTGTGAGTCTTATGATCTCTCCGCTTGCCACATTGCAGGAGAATATGCCCTGAAGGCCATCCTTGAGCGAACTGAAAATGATGTTCTCCCCGTCAGCAGTCCATATTGCGCTGTTTACATTATAGTCAAAGTCGGCAGTAAGGTCTTTTTTAGAGGAATCGGTCATATTCACGAGGATGAGTCGAACCTGGTCGGCTTCATAACCATCCCTTCTCATACTTAGATAAATGAGGCTGTTTCCGTCAGGAGAGAATACAGGACAGGTGTCATAACCGCCACCCTTGGATATGTTGCGTGTTGAGGCTGACTCAATGTCATAGAGAAAAATCTCAGTGTTTGTTGAGAAGGCATAGTCGCGACCCATCTTTTTCTTGCAGGAATAGGCTATGCTTTTGCTGTCGGGACTCCAACAGAGTTGCTCCAGGCCTCCGAATGGTTCGTAAGGAAGTTCATAGAATTTTTCCTCCTCAGAGAGAATGTCCGTTGAAGACTCCTCAGTCACTGAATTTTCGGCAATCTCGAAAGCTGAAACGAAGGTATGCGGAATCTGTTCCACGAAATGGTCCCAATGACGATACATCAGGTCTTCGGTCGAGTAGGCCTTTGCAAGAGGAAGGTCTGCATATACATCCTTTGGAGTGTCAACGTGGCTCTTTACCCTTGAAATATACATAAGTTTTGAGTGGTCGGGGCTTATCGAGAACTCTTCAACTCCTTCCGGAACATTGCTTATTGTTACTGCCTTTTTAGTGTTGAGCAGGCCTTTTCTCGAGAGTGGAGCCCACTTGATCTGTCCTCCCTGAAGGTAGATTATGCCATCTTCGAACCATCTTGCGTTAGCAATGCTCTTCCCTTCAAAAGAAATCTGCTTTTTATCTCCGGTGGCCATTTCGAGAGTGAAAAGGTTTCTGCAGGAGCGGTTCTGTTCTATGCAGGTATAAGATACTCCGTAGAGAATTTTTGTACTATCTGGAGAAATTTGTGGGTCTCCGAGTCTTCCAAGTTGGAGTAGAATATCCTCAGTAAGAACGCCTGAAGGTGTCTGGGATGAAGGTGCGATGTAGTTTTTGTCTTTAGTCATGTTACAGGAAATGGCTGTCAAGAGTGCAGCTGCCAAAAGGATTTTACGCATATTGTTTTTAACTTATTTTACTGTAATTTCTTACGTTATATTTGTCTTTGCGAAGTTCTTGCGCGAGTCCAAGGTTCACAGAGGCCGAAAGGGTGGGGTCTGCATTGAGAATTCTCTCGGCGTAGGTTCTTGCTCTCGAGAGAATATCTCCGTCTTTTGCAAGCGAGGCAATTTTAAGTTCCACCGGAAGTCCGCTCTGGGCTGTGCCTTCAAGGTCGCCCGGACCTCTGAGTTTCATATCCTCCTCCGCAATTATGAATCCGTTTTCCGTCTTGCACATTATTTCGAGTTTCTTCCTTGCATCCGTTGAAAGTTTCACCCCGCTCATAAGGATACAGTAACTTTTTGCACTGCCTCGTCCCACACGCCCTCTTAACTGGTGGAGTTGGGCAAGACCGAACCTTTCAGCACTTTCAATCACCATAACGCTGGCATTTGGCACATCCACTCCCACCTCAATCACACTGGTTGCGACGAGAATGTTTGTATGTCCTTTTGCGAAGGCTTCCATATTTCGGTTCTTGTCCTCATTTGTCATTTTTCCGTGAACAATGCCTGTGGAAAATTCGGGCCACGGGAAGTTTTGGGTGATGACATCATAACCTGCTTCCAGATTCTGCAAATCCAGGGTTTCGCTCTCATATATCAGGGGATAGACAATGAAAACCTGTCTTCCGCTGCGAATCTGGTCTTTGAGAAAGTTGAACATTGCAGTACGCTTTGTCTCGGTTGCGTGTATGGTCTGCACAGGTTGTCGTCCCGGGGGCATTTCGTCTATCACAGAAACGTCGAGGTCACCGTAAAGCGTCATTGCAAGAGTCCTCGGAATAGGTGTGGCCGTCATTACAAGTATGTGCGGAGCCATCCCGTCAGCGCCTTTAGCCCAGAGTTTGCTTCTTTGATTAACTCCGAAGCGATGCTGCTCATCTATGATTGCGAGAGCCAGATTCTTGAAAATCACATTATCCTCAATCAGCGCGTGTGTACCCACGATAATTCCGATACTTCCGTTTTCAAGACCTTCGTGGATTTCTCGGCGCTCTTTTGTTTTGGATGAGCCGGTGAGAAGGGCTGCACGTATGCCTGTCGGAGCGAGATATTTGCAGATGTTGCGATAGTGTTGCTGGGCGAGAACCTCGGTGGGAGCCATTATGCAGGCCTGATAACCACTGTCTATGGCAAGCAGGCTGCTGAGAACTGCCACCATTGTCTTCCCGCTGCCGACATCTCCCTGAAGCAGTCTGTTCATCTGCTTTCCGCTCATCAAATCCTCGCGGATTTCTTTGATTACCCTTTTCTGTGCGCCTGTCAGGGAGTATGGAAGGGAGTTATAGCATTTGTTGAAACCGTCTCCCACGCGATTCAGAACAATGCCCTCGGAAAGTCTTGTATTGACATATTTCTGCTTCAGGAGGCTTAATTGAAGGAAGAAAAGTTCCTCAAACTTCAATCTGTAGGCTGCCGAGTCTGCGATTGAGGGATTTTTAGGGAAATGTATATTGAAAAGGGCAGCCTTGAGACCCATCAACCCGATATCTTTCAGGATATACTCCGGGAGAGTTTCCTGAATGAGAGGGGAAATCTGCTCCCACGCCGCTGTCATAATCTTTCCGAAGACATTGTTTGTTATGCCTGCGTTTTTAAGTCTTTCGGTGCTTGGATATATACCCACCATTTTGCCTTCTCCTTCCGTGGAACTGTTATTTGACTGTTCCACATCAGGATGAACCATATTGTAGGAGCCTCCGAAGATGGTTGGCTTGCCGAAGAATATGAATTCTCCTCCACGACTCAGTTTGAGATAGGTCCACTTGATTCCTTTGAAGAAAACCGTCTCGAAGGAGCCTGTCTCGTCCGCAATCATTACCCTCATTCTCTTTACTGTGTGCCACTTGAAATCGCCGGGCACAGGAGAAATCATCGGACTGTCCGAATTAAAGACTTGGGTGAATATCGCTCCCTTGTCGCCGAAGAGTTCTATGCCCTGAACTGAGGCTTTCACCTGGATGTAGGAGTTGGAGGAGGAGATGTCCTTTATTTTTATGAAATTACTGCGGTCAATGTATCTGAAAGGGTATATTTGAACAAGATCCAAAACCGATTCGACTCCGAGTTCCTTTTTGAGAACTTCCGCCCTTTTCGGTCCCACACCCTTGAGATACATTATTTCGGGAACTTGCCTGTCCATAGGGAACGCAGTAAATAAACAATGCAAAATTAGTGTTTTTTAACGGAATTTGACTATTTTTGTATTTCAGTGTTGCTTTATCAAGCAAAAAACAAGAAAATTATGTCATCAAACAATAAACTAAAAGTAGGAATTTCTCAAGGCGATGCCAATGGTATCAGCTACGAAGTCATAATAAAGGCTCTCAGTGATGAGAGGGTTTTTGATTGCTGCACACCTATCGTGTATGGTTCTTCCAAGATATTCGGTTTCTACAAAAATCAGCTTCACGAACTTGAAGTAATCAATACCAACAACATAAAAGATCCGTCTGAGGCTCATCCGAAGAGAGTGAATATTATTAACTGCCTGGATGAGAATGTGAGCGTGGAACCGGGTATATCAACGCTCGAAAGCGCCAAGGGTTCGCTTATCTGTCTTGAAAAAGCTGTGGAGGACCTTCACGCAGGTAAGATAGATGTGCTTGTGACCGCTCCTTTCAATAAACACGCAATGTCGGAGGCGGGCTTCCCTTTCAGTGGCCACACGGACTATCTTCAGTCGAAATTCGGAGCAAGTGAGGTGCTTATGGTTATGGTTTCGTCCGTAATCAAGATAGGCGTGGTCACCGACCATATTCCTGTGGCCAAGGTTGCTTCGACAATCACAACAGAAAGAATAGTGGGTAAGCTTCGTATCCTCAACCAGACTCTCAAACAAGATTTCAGAATATCGTCTCCTCGTATTGCTGTTCTCGGTCTCAATCCTCACTGCGGTGATGGCGGGCTTCTCGGCAAGGAGGAACAGGATATTATCATACCTGCAGTTAGAGAGGCGATTGCAGAGGGTATTCACGCATACGGCCCATATTCTCCGGACGGCTTCTTCGGCCTCGGCAGTTATCATAAGTTTGACGCAGTTCTTGCAATGTATCACGACCAGGGACTTATTCCTTTCAAGGTTCTTGCCTTCGACGAGGGAGTCAACTTTACAGCCGGTCTGCCGATAATCAGAACTTCTCCGGACCATGGTACTGCCTACGATATGGCAGGTCGCGACGAGGCCAGTCCATACAGTATGAGAAGCGCAATTTACGCGGCAGTGGATATCTACAAGAGCCGTGAAGAATACAAGGCATTGGATGCCGGCAAGATGATTGAACCGGAAGAAAAACCTTGGGAACCAAAGGATCGCCATCGTCCAACCATAGAATAGTATGGCAGCAGAGCAACGTCCCGTAATACGGCTTTACACAGACGGTTCCGCTTCGGGAAATCCCGGTCCCGGAGGTTTTGGAGTGGTGCTTAGATGTTGCGACTTGGAAAAAGAAATCAGTGGGGGCTATATCCTCACGACAAATAACAGGATGGAACTCCTTGCCGTGATTACAGGTTTGGAAGCCATCAAATGGGATAATGCGGATGTCATTGTGACCACGGACTCCAAATATGTCTGTGATTCCGTCACCAAGGGCTGGGTCTTTGAATGGGAAAAGAAAGGATTTGCCAAGAAAAAGAATCCGGACTTGTGGGTTAGGTTTCTGAAGGTCTATCGCCGACATAATGTCAGGTTCACCTGGGTAAAAGGACACGCAGGACATCCCGAAAATGAAAGATGTGATGCTTTGGCCACAGCAGGTACGGCTCTTGCAATGTCAAATCCGGCCACTGCAGACCACGATGTTTATTTTGAGAATCAAAAAGAAGAATGGAATTTATTGACAGACTGAAAGAGAATCCGGAAATCACGGTCATTGTTCCCGCATTTAATGCGGCAGGTTCGATACGTGCCTGCATTGACAGTATTTTGTCTCAGAAATTTGCGGATTTTGAACTTATAATCATAGACGACGGCTCAACTGACGGCACCTTTGAAATTTGCAGCGAGTATTCTTACGAAGACCCTCGTGTAATGGTTTTCTATCAGCCTAACCAGGGTGTGTCTGCGGCGAGGAATAATGCTCTCGACAGGGCTACGGGAGAGTGGGTGGCATTTTGTGATGCAGATGACACTGCCGATCCCGAATGGCTCAGCCGCCTTGCCGAACACAGGGAAAGCGCAAATCTCCTCATCAGCGGCTATAAGACGGTGATAAAGACTGCTTCAGGACCGAAAACACGCTATGCGGGTATTGTCGAAGACGATGTCTTTGTAGATAAAATTCATCTCATCTCTGACCTCGTAAAGAAGAAACTCTTCGCAAATGTCTGGAATAAACTCTTCAATCTCGACATAATTCGCAAGTATAACATCCATTTCGACAAACTTCTCAACGTGTTTGAGGATGAACTATTTGTGCTTACTTACCTGAAGTATGTCGATATAGTGATAGTTACTTCGGATTATTCCTATTCATACAACCTTCCTGAGAACTATCAGGTGAAATACAGGGATGTGAACCTTATTCAGTTTCATAAAATCATCGACAAGATTTATGAAATTGTGGGAGAAGATCCGAATAAGACAATTCACCTTCCGGAGGTGCTTTACTGGTACTCGGTCGCCCTCCAGCACTTTGTGCGTCACCACTCTTATGAGGAGAGTGTCGAATATATACGCTACTTTAGTTCTCTCGCAAAGAAATTCAGGGGCAATCTCAGGGCAACCCTTTATCTTATGATAGTGCCTACGAGGGTTATTTACAACAAACTTTTAAACAACACATTAGTCTGATATGTCATTAACTTCAATATTCAAAGCTCTCTTCGGAACAAAGGCAGATAGGGATCTCAAGGCCTTGAAGCCTATGTTGGCGAAGATACTCGAAGCATATAAGAGCATAGATTCACTTTCTGATGATGAAATTCGCGCCGCTTCTGCTGCCCTTAAGGCTAAAATTGCCGCATACGTGGCTGAGGAAGAGGCGAGAGTTGCGGAAATCAAGATCATCCTTGAAGGAGATGTGAATCTTAAGGAAAAGGAAGCTCTTGCCACAGAAAGCGACAAACTCATCAAGAAAATCGATGAAAAGCTCGAGGTTATCCTCACAGAAGTGCTTCCTGAGGCATTTTCAATAATGAAAAGCACGGCCAGAAGGTTTGCCCAAAATCCTGAAATATCGGTTACCGCCACAGACTTTGACCGTACACTTGCCACAACGAAGGACTTTGTTCGCATAGAGGGCGACAAGGCGATATGGAACAACCATTGGAGCGCAGGCGGTAACGATATGACCTGGGATATGGTTCACTACGATGTCCAGCTCATCGGCGGTATCGTCCTTCATCAGGGTAAAATTGCCGAGATGGCGACGGGTGAAGGTAAAACACTCGTGGCTACGCTTCCTGTCTTCCTTAATGCGCTCACAGGCAAGGGCGTTCACGTAGTCACAGTCAATGATTATCTTTCAAAGCGTGACTGCGAGTGGATGGGTCCTCTCTATATGTTCCACGGACTCAGCGTGGATTGCATCGACAAGTATGATGCAAATTCAGAGAAAGACAAACGCCGCGTGGCATATAACAGCGACATTACCTTCGGTACCAACAACGAATTCGGTTTTGACTACCTGAGAGACAATATGTGTTCTCGTCCTGAAGATCTTGTGCAGAGGAAACACCATTTTGCCATAGTCGATGAGGTCGATTCAGTGCTCATTGACGATGCCCGTACCCCTCTCATCATTTCAGGACCTGTGGAAAAGGGTGATGACCAGCAGTTTGAGCAATACAAACCATACGTGGAGCGCCTCTATTCAGCCCAGCGCCAACTTGTGAACCAACTCCTCAATGACGCGAAGAAACGCATTTCCGAGGGAGACACTTCGTTCAAACCGGAGGCAGGCAAGCCGGATGGTGGCGGACTTCTCCTTTTCCGTGCCCACAAGGGACTTCCAAAGTACAAACCTCTCATCAAGTTCCTTTCAGAGCCGGGTATGAAGCAACTTCTCCAGAATGTGGAGAACTATTATATCCAAGATAACGAAAGGGAGATGCACATCGTCACAGACCCTCTCTACTTCGTTATTTCCGAGATGCACCACTCTGTGGACATGACCGACAAGGGTAATGAACTCATCGCATCCACAGTCGAAGATTCAAACTTCTTCGTGCTTCCGGATGTGGGCTCGGCTATTGCAGAGGTTGAGAAGAACGACCTTACACCTGCGGAAAAGGCAGCCAGGAAGGATGAGATTATGGCAGACTTTGCCCTCAAGAGCGAACGAGTTCACACCGTCATCCAGCTTCTCAAGGCATACGCCATGTTTGAGAAGGATATCGACTATGTCATCATCGACAATAAGGTAAAAATTGTAGATGAGCAGACAGGTCGTATTATGGAAGGCCGCCGTTGGAGCGATGGTCTCCACCAGGCTGTTGAGGCAAAGGAAAATGTGAAGATTGAGGCTGCAACCCAGACCTTCGCCACAATTACCCTTCAGAACTACTTCCGTATGTACCACAAACTCTCGGGTATGACGGGTACTGCGGAAACGGAGGCAGGCGAGTTCTGGAGCATATATAAACTTGATGTAGTTGTGATTCCTACCAATCGTCCGGTAATTCGTGACGACCAGCAGGATCTCATCTACAAGACCAAGAAGGCAAAATTCGATGCTGTCATAGCGAGAATACAGACTCTTACGAAAGAGGGTAGGCCTGTGCTCGTGGGTACAACCGACGTTGAGACTTCCGAACTCCTCCACCGTATGCTCAAGATGAAGGGCATACAGGCTCAGTTGCTCAATGCAAAGGAGCATGCGCGTGAGGCTGAGGTAGTTGCGCACGCAGGCGAAAAGAGTACGGTTACCATTGCGACCAATATGGCGGGCCGTGGTACGGATATTAAGCTTTCTCCTGAGGTCAGGGCGGCTGGCGGTCTTGCCATCATCGGTACGGAACGTCACGATTCACGCCGAGTTGACCGTCAGTTGAGAGGTCGTGCAGGACGTCAGGGTGACCCAGGTAGTTCAACTTTCTACATCTCTCTCGAAGATAAACTTATGCGTATCTTCGGCTCTGAAAAGATTGCAGGCGTGGTTGACCGTCTCGGTATGACTGAAAGTGATGCGCTTGAAAGTTCAATGCTTTCTTCAAGTATAGAGCGTGCCCAGAAGAAGGTAGAGGAAATAAACTTCGGTACCCGTAAGCGTCTTCTCGAATATGATGACGTTATGAACTCACAGCGTGAGGTCGTCTATACCCGTCGTCGCAATGCGCTTTACGGAGACAGGGTTGAGATTGATGTACTCAATATGATGCAGGACCTTGCCGATATTTATGCGGCAGAGAAGGATGGTCTCGATTATGAAGGTTTCTGCGAATATCTTATGGCAAACCTCTCCATTGAACCGGGCTTTGACGAGAAGTTCTATTCTTCTGCCCGTCAGGATGCTCTTGCGAACGCTTTATATAATAGTATGTTCGAGACCTACGAGCGCCGTATGAACACTATGATGGAGAAAGCCTATCCTATTATCAAGCAGGTTTATGAGACTCAGAGCCAGATTTACACAAATATCGCCATTCCTATTACGGATGGAAGAAAGATGGCAACGATCTCGGTAAATCTCAAGAGAGCATACGAGAGCCAGGGTAAGGAGATTGCAAAGGCATTGTGCAAGAGCATAACCCTTCACGAGATTGACAACCACTGGATGGAGCATCTTAGGGAGATGGATGACCTCAAGCAGAGTGTTCAGAATGCAACTTACGAGCAGAAAGACCCTCTCCTCATCTATAAACTTGAAAGTTACGACCTCTTCAAGAATATGATTGAGTCGCTTTCAAAGGCAATAATTTCATTCATCCTTCGTAGTGGTATCGCACTTCGCGACTCATCCGAGGTTCAGGAGTCTCGCCAGCAGCGTCGCCAGATGAACCATCTCCAGACTTCCCGTCCAGACTTGGTTACAAACGGAGGACAGGAGAAATCAAAAGCCCCTGTAAAAGTTGAAAAAACGGTTGGAAGGAATGATCCTTGCCCTTGCGGGAGCGGAAAAAAATACAAAAACTGCCACGGCAGAGATATATAGTTAATAAAAGAGAAACAATAAACAGAAATAATTATGAATATGTCAAAACCAGAAACCTTAAACGATACTGCGAAGGCTAATGCAGTGTCACGAATCAGTGCAGGCTCGACCTTCAAAGGCGACCTCATCACTCCTTATGACGTACGTATTGATGGTAACTATGAAGGCAATATCAAGTGCCAGAGCAAGGTTATCGTCGGTTCAGGCGCTCAGGTTGGAGGTTCTATTGAATGTGCAGACCTCGACCTTTGGGGCAAATTCAAGGGTGATATCACCGCAACAAACATTCTTTCTCTCAAGGATGGTTGCCAGGTTGAAGGAAATCTCAATGTTAAGAAGTTCCTTGTTGAACTCGGAGTTTCATTCAACGGTACCTGCAAGATGATAACCGAGAAGAAAGCTGCAGCAGTCGCTTCACAAGAAGTGAAGTAATTCACACAAATACATAAAAATTCAGGAGACCCCGGTTTTGAGGTCTCCTTTTTTGTTTGTCCTAAACTTTAGGAAGATAATATCTTCAACGTTGAAACAGTCTCTTACACTGTCAGGATATCTTTCTCCTTATCTGCAATGAGAGTGTCGATTTTCTTGTTGAATTCGTCTGTGTGCTTTTGAGTAATATCCTCAAAATCCTTCTCGGTATCCTCAGGAAGTCCTTCCTTCTGGATTTTCTTAAGGGCCTCAATAGCATCGCGGCGTGCATTGCGGACAACGACCTTTGCATTTTCACCTGCTGCTTTTGCTTTCTTGATAAGTTCCTTACGCCTTTCTTCGGTAAGAGGCGGGAAGTTGAGGCGGACGGTTTCGCCGTTATTCTGAGGGGTGAGACCGATGTTTGCAACGAGAATTGCCTTTTCAATCTTTGCAATCATAGTCTTTTCCCAAGGCTGGATGGCAATGGTTTTGGCATCCGGCACTGTAATGCTGGCAACCTGTGAGATGGGCATAGGTGAACCGTAGTAATCGACAGTAATGCCGTTTAGAATGGAAGGAGAGGCTTTGCCTGCTCTGTATGACTTGAGATCTTCCTCGAGGAAATCTACTGCGTCCTGCATTTTTGATTTGGCATTTTCAACAATGCCTTTAGCTTTTTCAACCATAATATCTGTTTTTAGTGTTTAAGCATGAACAAGAGTGCCGACTTTTTTCCCTTCAAGAAGATTGTCGAGGGCACCCGGTATATTTACATCAAATACGATGATAGGGAGATTTCCATCCTGACAGAGGGCAAAGGCAGTCTGGTCCATAACCTTCAGGTGATCTGCCATAACCTTGTCGAATGTAATTTCATCGTAGCGTGTTGCCGTAGGGTCTTTCTTAGGGTCGGCTGTATATACTCCATCGACCTTTGTGGCTTTCAGAAGAACATCGGCTTTTATTTCTCTTGCTCTGAGGGCTGCTCCCGAATCTGTTGAGAAATAAGGATTGCCTGTGCCTCCGCCGAAGATTGCCACTCCACCTTTATCAAGGAATGCTATGACATCTTCATTATGATATTGGTGCGCTATAGGCATCATTGGGGTTGCTGTGAACACCTCAGCCTCCACACCTTCGCTACGGATTGCCATTTTAAGTCCGAGGGCATTGATTACGGTAGCAAGCATACCCATTTTATCCGATGTAACCCTTTCAAAGCCCTTGCCTTCTGCTGTAAGACCTCTGAAAATATTTCCTCCGCCAATTACTACTCCGACCTGAAGGCCTTTTGAAGCGGCTGAGGCTATTAACTTTGCGAATTTCTGAATGGAAGGAGCGTCCAGACCTACACCTGTTTCTCCTCCAAGCATTTCTCCGCTAAGTTTTAATAATACTCTTTTATACATAGTGTCTAATTTTGTGAAGATGTTTTGACTTTTTACTTAAAATCCAAACCTCTTCCGAATCTTGTGCAAATCTACTTAAAAATAAACTTGTTTGCAATTATATAGGGCATTTAACAAAAAATCCCTATCTTTGTGTGGCAAAAAAAGCAGATAATTAAATTTAATATAATGGCAACAATCTTTAAATCATCTATCGGTAAGAAATTGTTCATGAGTATTTCGGGACTTTTCCTGATTTTATTTCTTCTTCTTCACGGAACAATTAACTTCTTCAGCGTTATTGACACCTTTACCGGCAAGTTTGGCGCAGCAGACGGTTTGTTTATGAAGGGTTGTGAATTCATGGCGCTTCCTATCGTTACAATTATGGTACCTGTTCTCGCCCTTGGCTTTGCGGTTCACATCCTTTGGGCTATGTGGCTTGAATATGGCAATATCAAGGCTCGTGGCGGTTTCTTCCGTTACAAGGGCGGTTCAAAAGGCAAAGCTGAATCTTGGGCTTCAAAGAATATGATTATTCTTGGTCTCATCGTTCTCCTCGGTATTGCTCTCCACCTTCTTGACTTCTGGCAGCACATGCAGCTTCAGTCATTCATTGGCGGCGAAGAGGAAAATCCTTATGTTCTTCTCACAACAACATTTGGAAATATAGAATTCCTCGTTCTTTATCTTATCTGGTTCTTTGTAATCTGGTTCCACCTTACTCATGGTTTCTGGAGTGCATTCCAGACTATCGGTTGGAGCAACGAGATTTGGATGAAGCGTCTTAAAGTTCTCGGAATTATTTTCGCTACACTTATCGTTCTTATATTTGCTGTTGTAGCAATAAATGGTTACTATCAAGCAGCATTCTAATTAAACCGTATTGTAGAGAAAACGTATAGAAAAAAAATAAATACTAATTAAGAATTTTCTAACCTTAATTATTATAAAAAGAAAAGGAGACTCCACTTGGGGCCTCCTTTTTGATTTTGGTATTTTTATAGAATCTATTTAACAGATTCTTAGTCAGCGAGTGAGAAACGCTTGAAAGCAACAACTTTGATTTCTTTGTCGATGCCTGCAAGGAATTCCCTTACACTCTGCTTGCCGTCACCCATCTGATACTCCTGCTCAACAAGAGTCTGCTCTTTGAAGAACTTAGAGAGACGACCATTGGCGATGTTCTTAATCATATCCTCATTGAGGTTTGCAGCCTTTTCAGCAGCAACAGTTTCCTTAATGCTGCGAGCCTGGTCTGCCTGCTCAGGAGTGAGCCATCCTTTTGCAGTGTTGCTTTGGATATGGTCTTCGCTGTCAACGTGTGCAGGGTTGATGCCGGCTTTCTTGAGAGCTGCATCCACAGCCTTTCCTATAAGTTCCTCTTTAGTCTTCTGGATAGCGACTGTGAGCTCATTGTCAATAACTGACTGAGGCACAGAATCCTTATCTACAGCGACTGGATTCATTGTAGCAACCTGAATGGCGATACCTTTTGCATCTTCCTCGTTAAGAGCCTTGCTGAAGCCTACGATAGCGGCGAGCTTGCCGGTAATCTTGTGCATATAGGCTGCAATGTAAGGAGCCTCAACAGCTGCATAGAAAGCGAGTGTGTGCTTTTCACCGGTCTTACCTGTCTGAAGAGTAACGGCAGTCTCTACGGTGTCACCGCTTGGAAGGGTAACGGCCTTGAGACCTTCGATGTCAGCAGGGAAAGCCTTGATTGCAGCGTCAGCGATGGTGTTTGCCAAAGTCTGGAATTCCTCGTTCTTAGATACGAAGTCGGTCTCGCAACCGAGGCATACGATGATACCCTTGTTACCTTCAATACGTGTGATAACAGCACCCTCAGTAGTTTCACGGTCTGCTCTCTTTGCGGCAACAAGCTTGCCTTTCTCACGGATGATTTCCTGTGCGCGTTCGAAATTGCCTTCTGCCTGTACAAGTGCGTTCTTGCAATCCATCATACCGGCACCGGTCATGTCACGGAGTTTCTTTACATCTAATGCTTTGATTTCCATAGCTTATTCGGCTGATTCTTCTGGTTTAACTTCTTTTGCTTTGCGTGGGCGGAGCTTCTTTGCAGGAGCCTCAGCGCCTTCTGCTGGCTGGTCTTCTTTTTCCTTCTCGAGTTTGCGCTCTTCGAGACCCTCGTTAACGGCAGCGCAGAGAGCAGCGAGGATAACCTCTACACTCTTTGATGCATCGTCGTTTGCCGGAATCACGTAATCAATTGGGGTTGGATCGCAGCAAGTATCAACTATTGCGATAACCGGAATGTTAAGACGGTTTGCCTCTTTAACGGCATTGGCCTCTTTCTGAACGTCAACTACGAAGAGAGCGGATGGAAGACGGCTCATATCCTTGATTGAACCGAGGTTCTTCTCGAGTTTTGCTCTCTGACGGGTTACCTGAAGACGCTCTCTCTTTGCGAGAGTTGCGAATGTGCCATCTTCAATCATCTTGTCGATGGTGTTCATTTTCTTGATTGCCTTACGGATGGTTGGGAAGTTTGTAAGCATTCCGCCCGGCCATCTTTCAGTTACGAAAGGCATTGCGATGGAAGTTGCCTTCTCGGCTACGACTTCCTTAGCCTGTTTCTTTGTTGCGACGAAGAGGATTTTCTTTCCGCTGCGTGCGAGCTGCTTCATAACAGCTGCAGCCTCGTCGACTTTTGCTATACTTTTATGCAGATCGATAATGTGGATTCCATTCTTCTGGTCGAAGATGTATGGAGCCATCTTAGGATTCCACTTCCTTGCCAAGTGACCGAAGTGTGCACCTGCATCAAGTAATTCTTGGAAATTTGTTCTTGACATTTTTAAAATAAAATAATAGGTTTTTTACTCGTTGCCTTTCGGGGTCTTGTCTTTTGCCCCTCGGGCTTTTTTTACGACAATCTGGAAGTAGTTTTCAAAGTCTTCCGGATTTTATGCAATCTCGGCAATCCTGTCTTCGGCTTCACGCCGCGCAGTGTGATTTAATAACCGGACTGCAGATTTTGTAATCAGTGTTGGATTAACGTTTAGAGAATTGGAAGCGTCTGCGTGCACCTGGCTGGCCCGGTTTCTTTCTCTCGACTTCGCGTGCATCTCTTGTGAGGAAGCCGTTAGACTTGAGGGCTGCTCTGTAAGCCTCTTTATCAATCTCGCAAAGTGCGCGAGAAATACCGAGACGAAGAGCTTCTGCCTGTCCTTTGACTCCGCCACCGTCGATGTTAGCCTTAACGTCGAACTGGCCTGCGGTGTTGGTAACTTCAAATGGCTGGTTAACGATGTAGAGGAGTGAGCCTTCTGAGAAATACTCGTTCACTTCCCTGCCGTTTACAACGATGTTACCTTTTCCAGGTGTTACATAAACGCGAGCAACTGCTGATTTACGTCTTCCAAGGGCGTTTACTTTTTCCATGCTCTGCTTTTATAAAATTTCGTTTAACTTAAGGGTTTTAGGCTGTTGTGCCTGATGTGGATGCTCTGCACCCTGATAGAGGTAGAGGTTGTTCATGATCTTCTCGCTAAGACGATTCTTAGGGAGCATACCCCTGACTGCCATTCTGACCACCTCGGTTGGTTTCTTTGCGAGAACTTCCTTCGGTGTAGAGAAACGCTGTCCACCAGGATAACCTGTGTGACGAACGTAAATCTTGTCAGTCATCTTCTTGCCTGTGAGTTTAATCTTGTCAGCGTTGATGATGATGACATTGTCACCACAGTCAACGTGAGGAGTAAAACTTGGTTTGTTCTTACC